>CAZNSL010000536.1:1456-4759 GCA_964574975.1 uncultured Alcaligenaceae bacterium
CCACGGTCGGAGGAGGATTGGTGGGCGCTACCATCACAGGCCCAGCAGGGGCAGCAATTGGCGGTGAGTTGGGGAAAGTTCTTGAGAAACTGGTCCTCCAACTAGCCAACAAGATTCAACGGAAGCTAATTGGCAATTGGACGCCGGGTATCCCCGTGATCCTCGACGGAATGGCTAACTATTTCGCCAAGCAGTTGTAGTCAACGCCCTTTGGCAATCGCGGTGCCTACAAAGGCACGGACGGGGGCAATTCGGACGAACACTCGACTGGAATGTCCCCCAGTCCTTTCCTGAGCCGGCTCCCCCGCCGCCCATTCGCGCACTATGCTATCCCTTGGTGGGCCGCCCTGTGGCGGCCCGCCGCCCCCTCGCGGCCCCGTCGTGGCCACCACACTCCTCGCGCAACTATTGGAGTCTCTGCGATGCGGAACCGCCGTCGGCCCCTGCACCTGGAAGCCCTCGAAGACCGCACTACACCCACCGGCATCCCCACGGCGTGGAACGCCCGCGGGGCCGGCGGCGGCGGTGCCCTGTTCGCGCCCTCCATTAACCCGGCCAACCCAAGCGAGATGTACGTCGGCTCCGACATGAGCGGCCACTCGCGCTCCACCGACGGCGGGGCCACCTGGTCGCTCGCCGACTTCCGCGAACTCGTCAGCGGTCACGAGGCCCGCGTCCAGTTCACCGAGCTGCCGAACGTCCGCTACGCCCTCGACCACGCCGACGACCTCCGCCGGCCCTCCGTCAGCACCGACGCCGGCGCGACCTGGACCCGCTACGCCAACGACCCCACCGACGGCGACGCCTTCTACTTCCAGGCCGACCCGACCAACCACAACCGCCTCCTGATCTCCGATTACACGCACCTCTACGCTTCGCTCGACGGCGGCGCGAGCTGGCAGCTCAAGTACACCACGAGCAACACCGGGGCCGGCCTCGTTCTCGGCGGGGCGCTGTTCGACGGCGCGAACATCTACGTCGGCACCAACGCCGGCGTGCTCGTCTCGACCAACGGCGGCACCTCGTTCGCCGCCCAGCCGCTCACCGGCATCCCGTCGTCGAAGGCCCTCGTCTCGTTCGCCGCGGCGAAGCAAGGCGCGACCACGCGCTTCGTCGCCGTCGTGGACGATGTCGGCGACGTGTACGCCGGCGTGCCGGGCTACGACAACACCTCGGAAGGCGGCGCGGTCTACACGCTCGACTTCGGCCAACCGAGTTGGACGGCGCGGACGCTGCCGGCCAGCGTCTGGCCGTTCTACGCGGCGATGTCGGACACCAACGTCAACGTCGCCTACGTCGCCGGCGGCAGCGAGGTTGGTTCGCCGACCGTGTACAAGACGACCGACGGCGGCGCGACCTGGACCGACGTGCTGCGGACGGCCAACAACGCCAACGTGCAGACCGGCTGGGCCGGCCAGGGCGGCGACCGCGGCTGGAGCTACGGCGAGATGGCCCTCGGCTTCACCGTCGCCCGCAACGACCCGAACCGCCTCATCATCACCGACCTCGGCTTCGCCCACGCCTCGACCGATGGCGGCGCGACCTGGCGCAACCTCAACGTCAACCCGGCCGACCTCAATCCCGCCGGCGCGCCGACGCCAACCGGCCACACCTACCGCTCCAGCGGCCTCGACAACACCACGGCCTGGCAGGTCGCGTTCACCGGCGGCACCACGATGTTCGTCGCCAACTCCGACGTGCGCGGCCAGCGCTCCATCGACGGCGGGGCGTCGTTCGGCTTCGGCTACTCCGGCCACAGCCGCAACACGATGTATCGCATCGCCACCGCGGCCAACGGCACCCTGTACGGAGCGGCCGCGTCGGTCCACGACCTGTACCAGTCCACCTACCTGACCGACAGCCGCATCGACGGCGGCAACGGCGCGGTCCTCGCCTCGACGGACAACGGCGCGACCTGGACCACCATCCACGACTTCGGCCGAGTCGTGAGCTGGGTGGCCGTGGACCCGACCAACCCGAACCGCCTGTACGCATCGGTCGCCCACAGCACCGACGGCGGCATCTGGGTCACCAACAACCTGCAAGCCGGCTCCGGCTCGACGTGGACGAAGCTGCCCAACCCGCCGCGAACGCAGGGCCACGCCTTCAACATCGTCGTCCTGAACGACGGCACGCTGGTGGTGACGTTCAGCGGCCGGCGGGCCGGCAGCCCGCAGAACTTCACGGCGTCGTCGGGCGTGTTCGTCAGCACCAACGGCGGCCAGACGTGGACCGACCGCTCCGACCCGAACATGCAGTACTGGACGAAGGACGTGGTGGTGGACCCGCACGATTCGGCGCAGAACACCTGGTACGTCGGCGTATGGAGCGGCTACGGCGGCGCGGCCAACGACAAGGGCGGCCTGTACAAGACGACGAACCGCGGCCAGTCGTGGACCCGCCTCATCGACAACACGCAAATCACGCGAGTGACGTCGATCACGATCGACCCGACGAACGCCAACGAGGCGTTCGTGACCAGCGAGACGCAGGGGCTGTGGTACACGAACAACCTGCAAGCGGCGCAGCCGACGTTTTCGGAAGTGACGAACTACCCGTTCCGGCAACCGGAGCGGGTGTTCTTCAACCCGACGAACGCGAACGAGATTTGGGTGACGAGCTTCGGCAACGGCATCCGCGTCGGCACGACTGGGTCGGGGGCGACGGCCCAGGTGACCGGCGTGGTGGCGAACGCGGGCCAGGCGAACGGCACGCAGCGCTCGCGGGTCACGAGCGTGACGGTGACGTTCTCGACGCAGGTGACGTTCGCCGGCTCCGTCGCCGCGGCCTTCGGCTTGTCGCGCATCGGCGGCGGCGCGGTCGGCGGCTTCACCGCCACCGCGAACGTCGTCGGTGGCGTGACCGTCGTGACGCTGACCGGCTTCACCGGCGCGGAGACGGAGTTCGGCTCGCTGGCCGACGGCCGCTACAGCCTGACGGTGCGGGCGAACCAGATCGTCGGCGGCTTCGACGGCAACGGCGACGGCACCGCCGGCGACGACTACGCGCTGGCCGGCACGGTCGCCAACCGGCTGTTCCGCCTCTACGGCGACGCCAACGCCGACGGCGTCGTGAACGCCTTCGACTTCGCGCAGTTCCGCAACGCCTTCGGCTCCTCGACCGGCCAGACGGCGTATCTCGATTGGCTCGACCTGAACGGGGACGGCGCGATCAACGCCTTCGACTTCAGCCAGTTCCGCACCCGCTTCGGCAGCGGCGTGCCGTAGTACCTGGTCCTCGTTCCCAGGCGAAGGCAGGGGACGCGCAGGCGGGTGGGGCGGGGCGGACAGACGAATGGGGGCG
>CAZNSL010000537.1:0-207 GCA_964574975.1 uncultured Alcaligenaceae bacterium
CGGCACGTACAGCTCGATCTACGTGGCTCCGCCCCTGCTCGTGGTCTTCGGCGAGGGCCAGCCGGCCAAGTCGCCGGGCCGCAGCCTGGAGCCGGTCGGGGCTGGGAAGTAAACCCGGCGTTTGAGCCCGACGCGCCAGCGAGGGGTGTTGACGAGCGGGCGCGGCGGGCGGCACGAATAGGGAGGCCGGAGAAATTCCAAGCTGGG
>CAZNSL010000537.1:217-4753 GCA_964574975.1 uncultured Alcaligenaceae bacterium
GGCCCGGCTGTGGTCTCTTCGTTTGTGCCCGCGGCGCCCGGGGGGGGTGTCCCGGCGCGGCCGCGCCGGGCTCAACGAATTGGTAGCCCGTAAAATGTCCTCGATGGCTCCGCCGCGCTACATCTGCGTCCACGGACACTTCTACCAGCCGCCGCGCGAGAACCCCTGGCTCGAGGCCGTCGAACGGCAGGATTCCGCCGAGCCGTACCACGACTGGAACGAACGCGTCGCTGCCGAGTGCTACGCCCCCAACGCCCGCAGTCGCGCCCTCGATAGCGCCGGCCGCATCGTCCGTATCGAGAACAACTATGCCCGCATGTCGTTCAACTTCGGGCCAACGCTGTTGAGCTGGCTCGAAACCCACGACCCCGCCACGTACGCCGCGATCCTCGACGCCGACCGTCGGAGCCGCGACCGCTCCGCCGGCCACGGCAACGCCCTCGCCCAGGTGTACAACCACGCGATCCTGCCGCTGTGCAACGACCGCGACAAGCGCACGCAGGTGCGCTGGGGCCTCGCCGACTTCGAGCGCCGCTTCGGCCGCCGCGCCGAGGGCCTGTGGCTCGCCGAGACGGCGGTCGACCTCGCCACGCTCGACGTACTCGCCGACGAAGGCGTGCGCTTCACGATCCTGTCGCCGCACCAGGCGAAGCGCTGCCGCGGCTCCGGTGGCCCGTCCAACGACTGGGTCGATGTCAACGGCGGAAAGATCGACCCGACGCGGCCTTACCTGTGCAAACTGCCGTCGAACCGGGCGATCGTGCTGTTCTTCTACGACGCCCCGGTGTCGCAGGCGATCGCGTTCGAGGGCCTGTTGCACAGTGGCGAGCGCTTCGCCGCCCGGCTGCTCGGCGGCTTCACCGACGCGCGTGATTGGCCGCAACTGATGCACGTCGCCACCGACGGCGAGAGCTACGGCCACCACGCGACCCACGGCGACATGGCGCTCGCCCACGCGCTGGCGGTCATCGACGGCCGCGACGACGTGCAATTAACGAACTACGGCGCGTACCTCGAGCAATACCCGCCGACGTGGGAGGTGGAGATTCACGACGGCTCATCGTGGAGTTGCGGCCACGGCGTCGGCCGTTGGAGCCGCGACTGCGGCTGCCGCATGCGCGGCGACTGGCACCAGAAGTGGCGCGGCCCGCTGCGCGATGCACTCGACTGGCTGCGCGACGAGTCGGCCGCGATGTACGAAGAGGGAGCCGGCCGGCTGTTCGCCGACCCGTGGGCCGCCCGCGACGACGCGATCGACCTCGTCCTCGACGGTCGGCCGGCGACGGCCGCGGCGTTCTTCGACCGTCACTGCGGCCGGCCGCTCGTGCCCGCCGAGGAAGTGACGGCCCACCGCTGGCTGGAGTTACAGCGCAACTGTCTGCTGATGTACACGAGCTGCGGCTGGTTCTTCGACGAGGTGAGCGGCCTCGAAGGCGTGCAAATCCTCAAGTACGCCGCGCGGGCGATCCAGCTTGCCGAGGGGCTGTCGGGCCGGCCGCTCGAACCCGACTTTCTGGCGAAGCTCGCCCTCGCGCCGAGCAACCTCCCCGCGCTCAAGGATGCCCGACGGGCCTACGAGCGCTACGTCGTGCCGTCGCGCGTCGATCTGGCCAAGGTGGCGGCCCACTTCGCCGTCAGTTCGCTGTTCGAGAACTACGCCCCGTCGTCGAAGCTGAACGCCTTTACGGCCACGAGCGACGACGTACGCTCGGCCGCGGTCAACCAGGCCCGTCTGACCACCGGCCGGGTGACGGTGACGGCCGAGGTGACGGGCGAGAGCGCGGCGTTCGCGTTCGCGGCCGTCCACTTCGGCGAGACGAACCTCTCCGGCGGCGTTCGCCCATTTGCCGCGGACGACGGCGAGGGGCCGCGCAAGGCCCTAGAGGAGGCGTTCCAGCGCTACGACGTGGCCGAGGTGATCCGCTTGCTCGACCGCGAGTACGACGCGGCGGCGTATTCCCTGCGCGGCCTGTTCCACGACGAGCAGGAGAAGATTTTGGCGGAGGTGCTGGAGCCGACCGCGACGGCGATGGAGGCGCTGTTGCGGCAGGTGGTGGAGGCGAACGGTCCAACGATGCGCTTCCTGGCGTCGCTCGACCGGCCGGGCCTGCCGGCGTTCCGCACGGCGGCGACATTCGTCCTCAACCGCGACCTGCGGCGGGCGTTCGCGGCCGACGAGCCGGACCCGGAACAAATCGGCCGGCTGGCCGAGCAGGTGCGGGCGTTCGGCGCGACGCTCGACGCCCGCGGCGCGGCGTACGCCGTGGGCCGCTGCGCAGCGCGACTGCTCGCGCGGGTGACGGCAGACCCCGACGACGTGGCGGCGATCCGGTTGACGGACGCGGTGCTAACGCAGGCGGCCGGGCTGGAGGTCTCGGCCGACTGCTGGGCGGCGCAGAACGCGTTGTACGATCTGTTGCAGACGGCGTACCCGGCGCGGCGGGCGGCCGGCGCGGCCGAGTGGTGCGCCGCGTTCGCCGCCCTCGGCGAACGCCTGGGCGTGCGCGTGGACGATTCGGCTGGGGCGGGGTGACCGAACGAGGGACAGTCCTGCCCCGCATTCGGTCACAGCCAGCGCCGCCACTTGAATAGCGCGAATGGCAGCACGCCCGCCAGCAGCATCAGGGCCAGCGAAAACTCGAAACCGAAGTACCACTCCTTGGTCGACAGGCGGTCGAAGTTCATGCCGTAGACGCCGGCGACCAGCGTCATCGGCAGGATCACCGTCGAGATCATCGCCAGCACCTTCATGATCTCGTTGAGCCGGTTCGACGTGGCCGCCAGGTGCGTCTCCATCAGGTCGCTGACCATCTCACGCGAACTCTCGACCAACTCCGTGAACCGGACGACGTGGTCGTAGACGTTGCGGTAGTAGACCGTCTCGCGGTCGTCGATCAGGTCGAACTCGCCGCGCGACAAACGGGCCAGCACCTCGCGCTCGTGGGTCAGCGTCTTGCGCAAGGCGATGATGTCGCGCTTCAGGTGAAGTAGTCGCGGCAGCGATGTTCGGGTCGGGCGGCGGAAGATCACCTCCTCCATCCCCTCCAGCACGTCGGTGACGTGGTCGAGGATCGGGACGTATTCGTCCACCATCTCGTCGAGGAGGAGGTGGAACAGATAGTCCGGCCCGCGGTCGGCCTGCTCTTCGTGCCGGCCCAGGTAGCGCCGCAGCCCGTCGACGCCGGCCAGCGGCTCGACGTGGACCGTCACGAGCCGGGTGTGCGTCAGGATGCCACTGAGCTGCGTAACCACCGGGCCGCGGACGGCTGCGCCCGGCTTCGGGTGCCGCATCCGTTCGATCAGCTTCGGGTGCAGCGGGTTGACGACCACGAACAGGTAGTCGGGGAATTGCTCGACCTTGGGCAAGTGCGGGACGTGGTCCGGGTCGCGGCGCTCGCGGGTGGCGTCCTCGCGCGTCAGTGTATGGACGCACACTAATCGATCGAACACGAGGTCCTCCTCCTCCGGCGTCGGGGCCTCCAGATCGACCCAGAGCATGTCGGTGGTGGCGCAAAGTTCGTCGATTGTGCCGGCGATTTCGGAGGTGTCGAGCCAGCGGCAGGTCTTGTCGTTCGGGCAGCGGCGAAAGACGCGGATCATGGGACGGGACCGACCTAAAACGAGGGCCGGGTGAAGAATCGGCCAAATCGGGGCGCAACATTCGCACGCAGCCCCGTCCGTGCGTATGATGGAGGGGCGAATAAGGACGCCCCCCGGGCCGTCTGTTCTAGGGAGTGTAGGCGACGCCATGGCCGTTGTCACGGTGTTGACGCAGGCCCCCCCGACCGACGAGGCGCTTTTGCAGCGCACCGCCGCGGGGGACCGCCGCGCCCTCGACGAGTTGTTCCGCCGCCACCGGCAACCCGCCTATCGCGTCGCCCACCGCTTGCTCGGCCACGAGGCCGACGCCCTCGACGCGGTGCAGGACGGCTTCGTCAAGGTGTTGACGAACCTGCCGTCCTTCGAGGGGCGCAGCTCGTTCAAGACCTGGCTGTTGCGCGTCGTGAGCAACTCGGCGCTGGACATCGGCCGGTCGCGCGGCCGGCGCGAGGCGCTGGCCGCCTCCGACCCGGCCGAAGGCGACGGCGGGATGCTGGTCTGGGACGACCCGGCGTTTGGCCTGGAGCGGGCCGACCTGCGGCGGGCGCTCGACGCGGCTCTGGCGACCTTGCCGGAGTCGCAACGGCAGACGTTCGTGCTTCACGCCGACGCCGATTTGAGTTATCGTGAGATCGCCGAGGCGACCGGCGTGTCGATCGGCACGGTGATGAGCCGACTGTATTACGCGAGGCAAAAGCTGCGGGCCGCCCTCCAACCGCAGGCGCAATCATGACCGGACCCGGCGACCGACTCCCCGACCACCCTCCGCCCGAGTGGCTGGCCGCCTATGCGGACGGCGAACTCGACCCCGTTGCCCACGCCCGCGTCGAAGCGTGGCTGGCGGACAACCCCGACGCCCGCGCCGAACTCGACACGCAGCGCCGCCTCTCCGGCAAGAACGTCAAACTCTGGCGCGCCGCAGCTCCGGTCAACCCG
>CAZNSL010000538.1:0-4748 GCA_964574975.1 uncultured Alcaligenaceae bacterium
CGAAACTCGCGGCGACCGCCCTCGGCCTCGTCGAGGATGGTCGTGCCGGTAATGTCCGACGGCATCAGATCCGGCGTGAACTGCACGCGCTTGAAGCCGATGTCGAGGATGTTGGCGATCGAGCTGACCATCAGCGTCTTCGCCAGCCCCGGCACGCCGACTAAGAGACAGTGGCCGCGGGTGAAGACGGCGGCCAGGATTTGCTCGATCACATCCGTCTGGCCGACGACGACGCGGCGCAACTGCTCGACCATTTGCGCCCGCGTCTGGCTGAACTGGGCCAGGTATTCGCCGATGCGGTCCGTGGACACTCGCTCGTCCCTCGCGGTTGGGGTTGTAAGGGGCGCGCCCATTGTACGGGCCGGGTGCCCTCGCCGGAAGCGACGGCCGTGCGCGTGAGCCGGGTCGCGCTCGCGGAAAAATCGCGCGCAAGTTCCGGCGCGAGGCGCAACCCTAGCCGCCCGTGGAGCCGTCAGCCGATACCTCCCGCGATCCGCGATTCGCACCGGGAGGACGACTGCATGACGCACACCGCCGCGCGCCGCCTGACCCTCCTGCGGCTCGAGGACCGCAACACGCCGACCACGGCATCCCTGACGAACGGCACACTCACCGTAACCGGCACGTCCGCCGCCGACCGGATCGCCGTCCGCCTCGCCGCCGGGCGGATCGACATCGATGGCCTGCCCGACGCGTTCGCGGCGTCGGCGGTGGGGCGGGTCGTCGTCGATGCGGGCAGCGGCGACGATGTGGTCGCGCTGACCGGGCTGCCGGTGACGGCCGTGGTCTACGGAGGTAACGGCACCGACCGGATCACGGGTGGGTCCGCCAAGGATTGGCTGTACGGCGGCGCGGGCAACGACACGATCGACGGCGGCACGGGCGACGACATCATCTCCGGCGACCTCGGCAACGACACCCTGAGCGGTGGCGCGGGGGACGACATGATTTACGGCGGCGCGGGCGACGACACGCTGATCGGCGGCGCGGGCAACGACTACCTCTCCGGCGGGGCGGGCAGCGACACCCTCGCCGGCGGCGACGGACACGACCGCTACTTCGACAACTACACGGCCGCGCGGGTCGGCTCCGGCGCGGCCGGCATCCTGCGGGCGGTAGCGGCGCGGCGTAACGGCGAGACGCTATTCGGCTCGGAGGCCGACATCCGGCAGCAACTCGCCAACACTTGCTCGCTGCTGTCGGCCCTGGCAGCATTCACGGCCGGCGGCGGCAACCCGGCCGGGCGCATCCGCTACGACTTTTCCGACGATCTGTACTACGTCCCGATCTACGTCGGCGGCACGCTGACCGAGGAGGCCGTGCGCTTCAACGGCATCTGGACCGACAACGACCCGTTGCCGCTGGCCGGCGACGACGGCGGCCGCGACTACTGGACGACGCTGTACCAGCGGGCGTATTTGCAGTCGTTCGACGTGGACGCATCCAGCCCGGACGCGGCCCGGTGGTCGGTCCGCGGCACGTCGCCGTCGACCCTGGTCGCCCAGCGCTGGCGTTACGCCGAGGCGGCGTTCGAGGCCATCACGGGCCGCGACGGCGTCGCCCAGTACGCGCTGACGCCGGCCGACAGCCCGCGGCTGGCCGGTGCCCTCGCCAGCGGTCAATTGGCCATCGCCAACACGCAGACAGTCGCGTCGCAACAAAGCGCGGTGACGGGCACCGGCCTGGTGTTCAGCCACGCCTACGCGGTCGTGGACGTGGACGGCAGCGGCGTGACGCTGCGTAATCCGTGGGGCGTGGACGGCCGCTCGGAGTACTTCGCCGGCTGGGACGCGGCCCGCCGCGCGGCATTCACGCTCGGCAACGAGTCGGACGGCCTGGTACGGGTGAACTGGTCCACGTTCCAACAGGCGTTCGCAACGGTGGTGGTCGGGTAAGCGTCGCTCGTAAACGTCGCGCGGGCGCGGTATGCTGATGCCGACGCCCGGATCGCGTTGCGGGAGTGTTAGACGTGCCGACGAAAGACGAAGTGGCCCGCCGGCTGGCGAACATCCATTACGACGTTGAAGAGGGGATGACCGAGATCATTCGCTACAAGAATTCGCCGCGCATCGAAGCGAAGCCGGAGGAGCCGATCAAGCTGCTGGAGGTCAACCAGTACACGATCCCCACTGGGATCATGCCACTGCGATTTGCCGCGCTCCCGAACCGCGGGATCCACTATACGACCGTCATCGTTGAAGTCACCCCGGAGGAGTACCGGCGAATTCAGAGCCGGGAACTGACGCTGCCGGACGGCTGGAAAAAGCCGGTGGCCCTGCCGAAGGTTCCACACGCCGAGTACTGAGATGGCAACAGCGGCGGAGTGGACAGTGGGCTACGCGCGCCAGGCCGAAGCGGACTTCCGGACGTGGGAGACGTTCCAAGACTCCGCGGCAGTGCCGGAATGCCATCGTCTGCTCTTCCTTCAGATGGCTTGCGAGAAGCTCACCAAAGCCCACCTGTGCGACGAAGGAACGGCCCCCGAACTTCTCCAAACCAGCCATGCCTACACGGCCAAGACGCTTCCCGTCATTCTTCGACAGCAGATCGACCATTCGGGGCTGAACCGTCGGACGGCCGGGTGGGTCGTGGCCAAGTCAAAGCCACTGGCCCGCGAAATCGAGTTGCTCGCGCCTGCCGTCAAGCGAGGTGGCGGCCGGCCCGACAACTGCGAATACCCGTGGGAGGACAAGGCCGGTACGCTGCACGTCCCTCTCGACTGGACGTTCGTGCCGACGCAACTGCTCACGGCGGGGGCCGGCCGCACGATCCTCAAGCTGATCCGCGACGCGATCGATCGCTTCCTCGGCTGACGATGCTGCGTTACTCCCCCACCCGTGCCCCTGGCCAGACCAACTCGTTGAAACGGTCCACTGGCTCCTTCGCCGACCACGCCAGGCCACGCAGCAGCACCACGCGGAACAGTGGGTCATCGAACGTCCACGCGTAGTGGCCGGGGATCGACACGAAAACCCGGCCGCGGCTCGGCTCCAGCGCCCAGAACTGCGGCCGCGCCGACCCCTCCTCCACAGCCGTGCCCAGGACCCGCCCCGGCGGCAACGCGCCGGGCAGGTTCCAGTAGCTCTCGTCCACCAGGCGCAGGCGCTCGACGTTGCGCATGACCGGGTGCCGGCGGTCGATGACATCCACGTCGAGCGGGCCGTGGCGGTAGCGAGTGGTGGTCGATCGGCTGGCCAGGCCGATGCGCTTGGCGAAGTCCGGGGCGTTCGCGCCGCCCTCGACCGCCCAGTGCAAGTACACCAGCCCGCCGCCACGCTCCAGGTAGGCGTCGATGGCCTTCGCGCGCTCCGGCGTCCAATCGCCGCGCTGGTAGAAGACAATCGCGTCGGCCTTCGCATGCTGCTCGGCCGACGGCCAATCGCGGGCCGTCGTCACCGTCGTCGCGTCGGCGGCGGACAGTAGCTCCGACCAGACCTTGCGCCACGCGGGGTAGTCGTGTTCGCCGAGACCGTGGTCCTTCGCGCCGTCCACCAGCACGATGTTGAGCGGTCGCGGCGCGCCCGTCGACGGCGGCACACCGGCGAGGGCGGCTAACACTTCGGCACGCGGCCGGGGAGGCGGCGGCTTCTGCTTGCCGTAGACCGGCATTCGCGGTTCCGTCAGCAGGAACGTCATCAGGTCGCGCAGCCGGTTCGGGCCGAGCAGCTTCGGCATGCCCTCCGGCATCGTCGAATGCGCTTGCGGCTCCATCACGGTCACGTCGGCGCGCTTCACCGTCGTGACCTGACCCTGCGCGTCGCCGATCAGGAGCGTATCGCTCTCGGTGCGAACGGTGCCGATGAGCGCCTTGCCGCTCTTGAGATCGACGCGGTACGAGACGTAATCGGGGTTGATAGCCGCACTTGGCTCGGTCACGTCGCGCAGGATCGAGGCGTAGTCGCGGTGAATCAGATTCGACAGGTCGGGACCGATGGCGTGGCCACGGCCGTGCAGGGCGTGGCACTTGGCGCAGCCGGCCTCGTCGCCAAAGAACAGCTTGCGGCCGCTTGCCCAACTGCCGCCTTCCAGTTCCGGAGGAGGCGCGACCGGAGGAATTGCGGCGAAGGCGTCGGCCGCCATTGATGCCCACGGCAGCAGTACGCGCCGCAGCGGCAGGGCGCGCGGCCGCGGGTCTTCGTTCGTGTGGTAGCTGACGGCGAGCGTCGGCGGGCCACCGGCGGACTGAACGACGATTTCGACGGGGACGGGCTTACCGGCCTTCGGTATCACAGTCACGCGCGGCCCGTCGACGCGGCCGGTCGGGCAGCGCACCTCCAGCGAACCGGACGCGGTAAACATCAGCGTGACTTCTTCGGCCGGCCAGTCGTAGTCGATGCGCGCACCCGGCTGCACCGCGGGGCGCAGCATGTCGGCCAGGTCGAGTTGGGCACGGAACGACAGCCGGCCGCCGGAGTTGGTCGCGGCCCAAAAGGCGTCGTGCGCCGCGCTGCCGGCGGTGAACGCACGCGACACCGCGGTGTCGAGATGCGGCAGCCACAGCGAGACGGTGGTGCCGTTGGCCTGCCACGTCGCCTCGATGCCGGAGAGGTCGTAGTCGAGGTCGATATTTTCTCTCCCCTCTCCCGGCTTTGCGGGAGAGGGGCCGGGGATGAGAGCGACTTTGGGATTTGAGATCTGAGATCCCGAATCCCGGACCCTGACCCCCGGCCCCACTACCGCAAAGCCGGGAGAGGGGGGAAAAGGCACCCTAAGGGCGTAATGCACCGCAGCGGCGTGGGGGCCGGGCG
>CAZNSL010000539.1:0-4729 GCA_964574975.1 uncultured Alcaligenaceae bacterium
GTCACCAATGCCCACGTCGTCGGCATGAACGTTCCCGGCAGCAAGAAGCCCGTGTCCGTCACCGTCTTCGTCAACTCCGGCGAACCCGGCGAGCGCCGCCTGACCGCCACCGTCCTCGACGTGGACTCGCGGGCCGACCTCGCCGTTCTGCGCGTGGACGCCGCCGGCGGCGGGCTGCCGCCGCCGTTACCGATCCTCGGCGCGTCGGGGTTGCAGGAGACGCAGTCGGTGTACGTCTTCGGTTTCCCGTTCGGCACGGCCCTGGGGCGCAACATCAGCGTGCGGCGAGCGACCGTGTCGAGCCTGCGCCGCGACGCCGCGGGGCTGGCGCGCATCCAGGTCGAGGGCGGCATCGACCAGGGCAACAGCGGCGGGCCGGTCGTCGATACCGAGGGGAAGGTCGTCGCCGTGTCGGTGTCGAAGGTGCGCGGCACGCAGATCAACTTTGCCATCCCCGGCGAGAAGGTCGGCGACCTCATCCGCGGCAAGCCCGACCGGGCAACGCTCGGCATCGCCTATCGCGGCCTCGGTGTCGTGCGCCTGCCGGTGCGCGTGCCCGTCGTGGACCCGCTCGGCAAGATCAAGAAGGTGGTACTCGAAGCCTGGACCGGCAAGGACGAGTCGCCGCGGTCGGCGTCGCGGACCCCGCCGGAGCCGCGGCCGGGCGATTCACCGCGCGTCGCCGTCGAGCTGACGCTCAAGGACGGCGTCGCCAGCGCCGACGTGCCGCTACCGGTGCCGGCCGCCGGCGAGTCGGTCTGGGTGCAGCCGCGCGTCGAACTCGCATCGGGCGAACTGGCGTGGGACGAGGCCCGCAAAGTACCCGGCGAACCGCCCGTCGAGCGCAAGGCCGCGGCGCTGCGGTTCCAGCCGCCGGCGCGCGGGGCCGGCCGCGTCAAGATTGACCTGAAGACGGTCGGGCCGATGCAGGTGCGGGCGAGCGAAGAAGTGGGCCGTTTGACGCTCGATATGTCGGCGACCGCCGACGAGTCTTCGCTGGCCGGTCGGTCGGGCTGGAGCCTCTCGGCGGTGACGTTCCAGAAGCGGATCGACGACACGCCGCTCGGCCAGATCGGTCCGCAGAACAAACCGGCCCGGCTCGAACTGACCTACAACCGCGACGGCTCCGCTCCGCGGGTGACGCTTCGGCCAGAAGCGAGCGGCGCGGCCAGGGCCGACCAGACGGCGTTCGCCGAGCATTTGCAAATGGCCCTGGCGTTCGCGTCGCCGCCGCTGCCGGAGAAGGAGGTCGAACCGGGCAAGACCTGGACGGCCAAGGTGCCGGTGACGATCAACGTGTTCCGCACGCTCAACGAGTCGGCGTCGGCCGACCTGACGTTCACCTACGAGGGCGTGCGGACGGGACTCGGCGGCCGCGAGGAGGCGCTGGTGACGGCGACGGGCCAGGTGTTGACGGCGGCCGGCAAGCCGGGGGCGGCGGTGAACGGGCTGTACGTGGTGGACCGCGAGAGCGGCCGGGTGACGCGCGGCTTCGCGCGGGTGGACTTCGAGCTGGAGTCGTCGTTCAACGGCCGGACGGTGAACCTGACCGGCGAGATCACGTGCTTCCTGCGCCGCGGCCTCGCGGCCGACGCCCCGGCGGCGGAGGAGAAGCGTTAAGGCGGCACCTTGCGTCCCGCGACACGGCGGCGTAGCGTACCGGGGTCGCCCGTCCGGGAGTCCGCGCCATGTTCCGCCGTCCCGTTTACTTCTTCACCTGCGCGCTGGTCGCCGCCGCGGCCTGGCTGGCGCTCCGCAACGCGCCGACGACGGCCCAGACGCCGCCAGCCACCAATGACATCGAGAAGCGTATGCAGGCGCTCGAGCAGAAGCTCGACCGGCTGCTCGTCAAGATCGACCCGCAGCCGAAGGCCGCACTCGACGCCGACGCCTTCCGCAAACAACTCGACCTGATGACCCAGGCCCGCGAAACCCTCGTGCGGAAGTTGGAGCAGGACTCGGAGAAGTACGCAGAGTTCCGCAAGCAGAATCCATACCCCATTCTCCGGGCCGCGGGCAGCAATCTATACCAGGAGCGGTTTAAGCAAATCGAAGTCGACTTGAGTGCCGTCCGGCGGAAGCTCACCGAAGTGACCGCGGCGATGGCGACGGTCGAACGGGCCCTCAAATCGCCGGAGGACCAAGCGCCGGTTTTACTGCTGCTCAAGCGCCGGGGCATCGACCTGTCGAAATTGCCTGGCGTGCCGGAGAACGACGTGGCAGCTCAACTGCGCGTGTACCTGCGGTCCCTGAAGCTGGAAGCCGACGAGCAGTCCGAACTTGTGCGGGCGGCCGCTAACGAGAGTACGACCGTCCAGACTCATGCCCGTGGGATCGCCGCCTACGAAATCGAAGAGGACCGCCACAAGGCCCGCCTCGCATCGACGCGGCAACTCCTGGAAGCCATCATCAAGCGGATGAACGAGATCAACCTGGTCAAAGACACGATCCGGTAACCCGCCCACGAATCGCCGTCTCGCCGGCATTCGGCGGAGCGGCTTCACGAGGAGCCTCCACCATGTCCCGCCGTCCCGTTTGCTACCTCACCTGCGCGCTAATCGCCGCCGCCGCTTGGCTGGCGCTCCGCAACGCGCCGACGACGGCCCAGACGCCGCCGGTCACCGATGTCGAGAAGCGCCTCAAGGCGCTGGAAGACAAGCTCGCGCAACTGTTGGCAGCCCGCGAGCCGCGCACGCCCGAAGGAACGACGGCCAAAATCCTCGCGGACGCCGCCGACCGGCTGCGCGCCGAGTGCGTGGCCAAGGAAAAGCAACTCGCCGACTGGCTGGCGCAAAACCCGGTGGCCCCCGGTCGCAGTTACGAGGAGGCCATCAAAGCGTACTCCGAACGACTCTCGAAGATCGAATCCAGGCGGGCCGAGGTGCTGCTCGAGAAGGCCGAGTTAGAGGAGAAGCTCAGCCGAATCGAGAAGGCCCTCAAGGAAGGCGGCAAGCCGGCCGCGATGGAGAAGATCGCCACGAGCGGCCTGGACGCCCTCGTTCACAACGTCCACGGCAAGTACGAGGAAGAACTCCTCAAGCTCCAACTCCAGAAGAAAAAGTCCGCCCTGACGCATGCCCCCGACCACCCGGTCATGAAGGAACTCGACGAGATGATCGAGTTGTTCCGACAGTTTTCCGGGAAGGCGGACAGGGGCGAAAAGGGCGACGACGCCCCGGCCAAGGTCATGCGGGCGATCAAAGACCGCATCGACGGCCTCGAAATAATGCTCCGCACACTCGACCACATGGTTGAGACGGATCGTGCCGTGGCTCGCGGATTTGCCGAGAAGCTGGAACGGGAAAAGTCCCTGTCGGCCGACCTTCACCGCGCACGTCGTGCGCTCGTCGCCGTACAGGCGGCCATGCTCGACCTCGACGCGCCGGCGAAGTGAAGCGGCTGCACGAAATGCCGCCGCCCCGCCGGTGTCCCGGCGGGGCGGTCTCGTTTCATCCGTCAGCCGCGGCCCTTGCGGGCGGCGGCTCGCATCTTCTGCTTCGCATTCTTGGTCAGCTTGGCCTTTCGCTCCTGTTCGCGCTTCAGCTTGCGGAGTGCCTCGATGAATCGCGAGGCGTCGGGTGCGCCATAGATCACGGCGGTTCGGTCCTTTCGCTCGGCCAATCGCCGCGCCGCCACCCTCCGCGTGACCGCGACGACCGTTACCCGCAGTTCCGTCTGTCACCCTCTATAACGCACGAACCGGCCGGTCGCAACGGGGAAAAGTCGCATTTTCATCACAATTCGCAACGACGCGCCCAGCCAGCCCGGAGCGCCAGCGACGGGAACTTCCACCCGTCGCTGGCGCTCCGGGCTGGCAGAGGGGTGTCCCCGCGGCGCAAACGGTCATATGCCACCGTAGACAGCCCTCCGTACCGTCTCGCACCCGGAGTCCGCTTCCATGGCGACCATTTCTCCGCGCGCCCTCATCGGCAAGCTCAACCCCACCTGCCACCGTGCCCTCGACGCGGCCGCCGGGGCCTGCCTGTCGCGCACGCACTTCAACGTCGAGATCGAACACTGGCTCGCGAAACTCGCCGAGCCGTCCGACACCGACATCCCGATCCTGCTCAAGCACTACGGCCTCGACCCGCAGCGCGCCCGCCGCGAACTCGGCGCGGTCCTCGACGGCTTCAAGACCGGCAACGGCCGGGCGCCGTCGCTCGCTCCCGACATCCTCGACCTGATCCGCGAGGCGTGGCTCGTCGGCTCGCTCCAGGCCGGGGCCGGCACCGTCCGCAGCGGGCACCTGCTCGCCGCGATCCTCGGCAACCGCACCCTCGGCGGCCGCGTCCTCGCCGGGCTGCCCGAAATTGCCAAGCTCTCGCCGGAGAAACTCACCGCCGAGATGGAAGACGTGCTGGCCGCATCAGCGAGTAGCGAGAACGCCGAGGCCGCCACCATCGCCGCGGCCGGTGCGGCCGCCGCCGCACCGGGCCAGCCGGGGGCCGTGAACCCGAACTCCAAGACGCCATCGCTCGACCAGTTCACGCAGAACCTGACCGAGAAGGCGGCCCAGGGCGGCATCGACCCGGTCGTCGGCCGCGACGGCGAAATCCGCCAGGTCATCAACATCCTGATGGGCCGGCGGCAGAACAACCCGATCCTCACCGGCGAAGCGGGCGTCGGCAAGACGGCCGTCGTCGAGGGGCTCGCCCTCATGATCGTCGCGGGCGATGTGCCCCCGCCCTTGCGCGGCGTGGAACTGCGCTCGCTCGATCTCGCGCTCTTG
>CAZNSL010000540.1:0-4729 GCA_964574975.1 uncultured Alcaligenaceae bacterium
CGAATCCGACGGCCTGCCGTACTTCTCGCTGGAGTACCTCGACGGCGGCAGCCTTTCGGATCCGGCCCTCGGCCAGCCGAAGCCGCCGAATCGGGCGGCCGAACTCGTCTCGCGACTCGCCGATGCGATGGACTACGCCCACACGGCCGGCATCGTCCACCGCGACCTGAAGCCGGGCAACGTGCTGTTCCAGAAGTCCGAGGTCCGGAGTCAGGAGTCGGGGGTCCGAAGTCATTCCTTCCGGGGCATTCCGCTGACGCCCGACTCCAGTCCCCTGATTCCGAAAGTCACCGACTTCGGCCTGGCGAAGCGGCTCGAAGACGATTCGGGCATCACCGGCACCGGCACGATCCTGGGCACGCCGAGCTTCATGTCGCCGGAACAGGCCGACGGCCGAACCAAGGAAATCGGCCCGCCGACGGATATCCACGCCCTCGGCGCGATCCTGTACGACCTGTTGACCGGCCGGCCGCCGTTCCTCGGGGCCGACGCGATGGGCACGGTCATGCAGGTGCGGCAGCTCGACCCGGTGCCGCCGACGCGCTGGGTGCCGGCCGTGCCGCGCGACCTGGAGAACATCTGCCTGAAGTGCCTGCAAAAGCCGATGGCCAAGCGCTACCCGACGGCGGGGGCACTGGCCGACGACCTGCGGCGGTTCCTGGCCGGCGAGCCGGTGCTGGCCCGGCCGACGCCCGTCTGGGAGAAGGCGTACAAGTGGGCGAAGCGGCGGCCGACGGCGGCCGCGGTGATCGGTCTGAGCGCGCTGTTGGCCGCGAGCATTGTCGGCGGCAGCGCGTACTTGTACCGCGTCGAGCACGCCAACGCCGTCGAGCAGGCGGAGCTGCGCGCCAAGGCCGAGGCAGCAACACAGGTTGCCATCGCGGAGAGGACGGAGGCCGTGCGGCAGCGCGATCGCGCGATGGCGGACCGCAAGCGGCTGCGCTACGCCCTGGAGGCGCTGCTCACCCGCGTCGGCGACCGGGCGTTGCGCGACGTGCCGGCCGTGACGGCGATCCGCAAGGAATTGCTCGACCGCGCGACCGTGGTGTACGACGACGCGCTGAAGTCCGGGGCCGATGCCGATCTGGTGCGCGAGGCCGGCTGGGCACAGCAGCGAGTCGGCCGGCTGCGCGAGGCGCTCGGCGAACCGAAGGAGGCCATCGCCGCCTACCGCCGGGCGACCGAGTTGTTCGACAAGCTCGCCCCGGCCGGCGACTCCGACGACCGCAAGAGCCTGGCCGACTCCCACCGCCAGCTCACGGCCCTGTACGCCAAGGTGGGTCAGTCCGACGACGCCGAACGCTCGTTCGAGGTCGCGTACACCCTGCTCGCCGACCTGATGCAGCAGAACCCGAAGGACGCGACCTACCGCCTGGAAATGGCGGCCCTGCTCAACAGCCGCGGCGCGGCCCTCGGCGACGGCGGCCACGCCGCGGAGGCGGAGGCCAAGCTGCGCAAGGCGATCGACATCCTCGGCGGCGACGAGTCGGTCGACGCCCGGTTGGAGCAGGCGCGGACGCGGCTGAACCTGACGCTCCTGTTGGCCGCCACCGGCGACGCCAACCGGGCGGCCGACGAGTTGCGCACGGTACGGAAGTTCCTTGGCGATCTCGTCGAGGGCGACCGCACCGATCAGCGCTACGCGCTGGAACTGGCGCGGGTGGCCGGCGTCGGTGGATACGCCCTCTGGGCCGTCCGCCGACCCGACGCGGCCGAGGAAACCTTCCGCGACGCGGCGCGGCGGTTCGGCGAGTTGAGCGCGCGGTTCCCCGATCGGCTCGACTACAAGTTCGAGTGGGCCAAACAGCGCCGGAACCTGGCCAAGTTCCTCGGCGATGCCGGCAAGGCGGCGGAGGCCAAGACTGAGCGGACCGCGGCCCGCGACCTGTTCCAGGAACTCGCCAAGGCGCAGCCGGGCGACCGGGAGTACCGCCTGTTCCTCGGCCAGTCGCTGGGGGACTATGCCGCCGAACTGGACGCGGAGGGCCGCCGCAACGACGCCATCGCCGCGGCCTCGCAGGCGGCCGACATCCTCACTCGGTTGGCCACTGCCAACCCAGCGTCGGTCGACGTCCGGTTGGCCCAGGCGCGGGCGCTCGCCAACCACGCCAAACTGCTGATGCGCGACGCTCAGGAGGGCCGAGCCGAGCCGCTCCTGACCGAGGCCGTGGCGCTGTACCAGGACTTGTTGAAGACGGCCGGTTCGCACCTGACGCCCGAGCTCGCGGGCCTCTACGCCGATCAGGCGAACCTGTACCGGGCGCTGGGCAAGCCGTTGCAGACCGACCGGGCACTAATGCTGGCCGCCACGACCTACGAGACGCTGGGCAAACAGACGCCGGATCAGCCGGACGCCCCGGCGGAAGCCGCCCGGCTGACGGCCCAGCGCGCCTTGGACGCCGCCGCGCAGCCGGCGACGGCGTTGGCGCACCTGCGCAAGGCGGTGCAGTTGCAGCGCGAGGCGGTGCGACGGCTGCGGGCGCAGAAGTCGCTGTCGCCGCGGCCGGAGTTCGAGACGAACCTGGGCCTGTACGGCAAGTCGCTGATCGAGGCGCAGGCCAACGAGGGCTCCGCGGCCGGCGCGGCGGCCGCGGTCGCCGAGTTGACGGACTTGCCGGTATCGTGGCCGGGCTGGTTCGACGTGGCCGCGCTACTGAGCAAGGCCGCCGGCCGGGCCGATGGCGATGCTCGCAAGGCGTGCTGCGTCCGGGCGCTGGAGTGCCTGCAGCGCGCCGCCGAGGGCGGCAAGCTCGACGTGGCCCGGCTGCGCGATGCGCCGGAGTTCAAGGCGGTGCGCGAGGCGGCCGAGACCAAGGCCGAGGTCGAGAAGCTGGCTGCGGCGAAGCCGGCGAAGGAGCCGTAAGCGCGACGAATCGGTCTCTGGCTGGCGGCGGGTCATCCGGCCGGTTCGTCCTCGATGACCCGCCGCCAGCGCTTCGGCACGGACTCCCACGCCGCCGTGTACGTTGCCTCCAATGGCAAGTCGACGTAGAAGTCTGGCTCCAAGAACACGGGCATATCCGGCAGCCGGTCGCCGACCGCCACCGGCTCGATGTACGCCCAGGTCGTCAGGGCGGATTCGTAAGCAACCATCGTGAGTGGCTTGTCCGCCGGAAGGCGGAATGGCTCGTCTTCGATCTCGGCCCAGATGGCCGCGTGGATGCCATTCGGGTCGCGCGTGCCGGGTGGAAACGGGTCGACTAACAGCAAGTGGACTCGGTACTCCAACAGTTGGCACACCTTATCGACGAACGCCTTGAACGCCTTCGACGTGTTCTTGTTGCCGGGCGAGACAACCTCGATCATTGCGACGACGCGGTCATCGCTGACGTGGCGGACGGTGATCGTACTCTTCTTGCGGCGGTGGAACTCGGCCGGCGTCTGAGCGGCGAACGTCGTCGTCGGCTTCGGCCGCGTCCGCGTGGCCGTGACGCCGACGGTCACGTCGGGGCGGTCTTGGAGCGTCAGCACGTCGGGGCCGAAGCCAGCCGCCTGTTGCTCCGCCAAGGCGTAGTAATCGTCGGGCAACAGCCCTGCGTTCAGCGCCCGGCGGATCGTCGAAATCCACTCGTGGTGGAAGTCGTGGAAGATGCCCGCTTCCACCCGCGTCCAGTCGTGCATCGGCATCGTTCGCCCTCCCGCACGGCATTATACCCGTGCCCCGACAAATGCCGCCGCGCCGCCAGCGAATATGCTGACACAGCCCGCTCCCGTCCGGACTTCCGCATGACCGTCGCCGTCGATATTGACCGCGTCACCAAGACCTTCGGCCCACAGACCGCCGTCGGCGACTTGAGCCTCGCCGTGCCGGCCGGGTCGATCTACGGCTTCATCGGCCCCAACGGCTCCGGCAAGACGACCACCCTGCGCATGATCGTCCGCATCCTCCATCCGGATAGCGGCCACATCCGCGTCCTCGGCCAGGAGTGCTGGGAGGCCGTCAACGACCGCGTCGCCTATCTGCCCGAGGAGCGCGGCCTGTACAAGGCCATGACCGTCCGCGACGTGCTGCGCTTCTACGCCACCCTCAAGGGGCTGAAGAACCCGAAGCCCGAAATCGACCGCTGGCTCGAACGTCTCGGCCTCGCCGAACACGCGACCAAGAAGGTCAATGCCCTGTCGAAGGGCATGTCGCAGAAGGTGCAATTCATCGCCACCGTCGTGGCCAAGCCGGAACTCGTGCTGCTCGACGAGCCGTTCAGCGGCCTCGATCCGGTCAACAACGAAGTCTTGCGCGAGGCCATCCTCGACCTGCGCAAGGGCGGCACCACGGTCATCTTCTCGACGCACGACATGGCCGTCGCCGAGCGGATGTGCGATGCCATTTTCATGATCTACAAGGGCCGCAAGGTCCTCAACGGCACCCTCGAAACGATCCAGGACCAGTACGGCCGCGACACGCTGCGCGTCCGCCTCGATGGTGGCGCGTCGCTCGAAGGGATCGACGGCGTGGCCAAGGTGACGGACTTCGGCCGGTTGCAGGAATTGCGGCTCGCACCGGGGGCCGACCCGCAGCGGGTGTTGGCCGAGCTGATGAAGCGCGGGCCGGTGGTGCATTTCGAGCTGACCCGGCCGTCGCTGCACGAGATCTTCGTGCGCATCGCCCGGCCGGAACCGGGGGACGCGGAGACGTAACGGCCATGATGCTCGGTTGATTGGGTGCCATGCTTGCCGCTTTGGGCAAGCATGGGCAGCGCCAGCGATGGAGTCGAAGTCGCTGGCGCTGCCC
>CAZNSL010000541.1:0-4717 GCA_964574975.1 uncultured Alcaligenaceae bacterium
TCCAACTGCTCATTAACGTCGCGTGTTGCTACGTCACCATTTCGACGCTCTTGCAGACGAAGGACGAGTTCCGGTTCATCGTTCCCTACGTGGAATTCTCCAAGCAGGTGAAGGGGCAAAAGCCGATGGCCCTCGACACCAGTGTCATCATCGACGGCCGGATTGCCGATATTTGCGATACGCGGATCATCGACAGCAAGCTGATCGTGCCGCGGTTCGTGTTGCAAGAGTTACAATCGATCGCGGATAGCTCCGACAAGCTGAAGCGGAACCGCGGCCGGCGCGGGTTGGACATCCTCAAGCGCCTGCAGAACAACCCCAAGGTTGAGTTGCAGATGCACGAGGCCAACCTGCCGGAGTTGCGCGAGGTAAACCGCGTGGACGAGCGCCTGGTGGTGTTCGCCAAGGTGCTGTCGGCCCGCGTCATGACAAACGACTTCAATCTGAACAAGATCGCCCAGTTGCAGGGCGTGGAGGTCATCAACCTCAACGAAGTGTCCAATGCGCTGAAGACGGTTGCACTACCCGGCGAAGGGATGGGCGTCAAGCTGGTGAAGCCGGGCGACCAACTCGGCCAGGGCGTTGGCTACCTGGACGACGGTACGATGGTGGTCGTCGAAGGCGGCCGGCAGCACATCGGCCAAGAAGTTCTCATCACGGTCACGAGTGTGTTGCAGACACCGGCCGGCCGGATGATCTTCGGGCGGATCGACAACCGTGGCGGACTGACCGGTTCGTCCGCCGAGATGCAGAAACTCGCGGTCCAGGAAAAATGATCCACCCCACGCGCACGGCCGGCCGGTTGATTCTCGCGGGAGTCGCCGGCTGCCTGGGCGCGGGGCTGTGGTCGTTCGTCGCCGCGCCTGCGAGTGGAGCCGGCAGTGGCGATGTGTCGCTCGTCAAGAAAGTTCTCGTCGCGCGGCGCGATTACCAGACCAGTCTCGAACAGTTGCACAACGCCTACGAGGCGGCCGGCGATGCCGAGCGCGTCCGCTGGGCTGAGGAAGAGTTGAAGGCATTCCACCGCGTCCCGAAGTGGGCCTACCTCATCGACCTGGACGTGGCCGGGCCGGGCCTGAAGCCGGATCAGAACGTGCCGGCCGCCAACGAATTGTACCGTCGGGCGATGGCGTATAAGGGCAAAGGCTTCGGCAGCGAGTATTCTGACAACCTGATTCGTTCCGAACTCCTCCTCCAGCAACTCCTGGCGCAATTCCCGACCAGCAACAAGTGTAGCGATGCGGCGTACCAGCTCGGCGACATCTACAAGTCGCGCAAGCCGGCGATGTACCGTCGGGCCGCCGTCTACTTCGAGCGATCCTATCAGTGGAATCCCGCCACACCGACCGATGCCCGGCTGGAAGCGGCCCGGTTGTACGACCGGCAACTCAACGAGCGTTCCAAAGCTATCGAACTCTATAAGCTGGCGCTGAACAGTGAGACGGACGAGCGTCGACGCCAGGAGGCGCAGCGGCGGCTCAACGAGTTGAACGGGGCACGGGATTGATAGCGTTTCGAATTGAGCCCGACGCGCCAGCGAGGACGGGGCTACCCTCGCGGGCGCGTCGGGCTCAATTTGCAGAGGTTCGTAAAACATCCCCATGTCACTGTCCGTCCTTCGCCTGCCGGTCATCTTCTCCGTCCTCGCCGCCGTGACGACGCTGGCGCTGAAGTTCGCCGCATATCTCTACACCGATTCGGTTGGCCTGCTATCCGACGCGGCCGAGTCCGGCGTGAACCTCATCGCAGCCTTAACGGCCTATCTGTCGCTGCACTACTCGGCCAAGCCAGTGGACCGCTCGCACACTTACGGTCACTCGAAGATCGAGTACTTCTCCAGTGGCCTCGAAGGCACGCTGATCGTTGCCGCGGCCGCTGGCATTGCGTGGTACGCCATCAAACGGCTGATCGCTCCAGAACCGCTCGAGGGCCTCGGTGTGGGCATCGTCGTTGCCCTGGCCGCATCGGTTGTCAACTTCATCGTCGGCATGTGGCTCTTGCGCGTCGGCAAGCAGCACCGGTCGATTGTGCTGGAGGCCGACGGCCACCACCTGATGACCGACGTGTGGACCTCGGTTGCCCTGGTCGGTGGCTTGGGGCTAGTGGCACTGACCGGCCGCGAATGGCTCGACCCGCTGCTGGCTCTGGCGATGTCGGCTAACATCGTGCGAACGGGCCTGCGGCTGGTGCGGCGGTCGTTCGATGGGCTGATGGACCATGCGCTGCCGGACGACGAGGTGGCTGTCGTACGCCGGGCCGTCGAGGGCAAACTACCGGCTGGAGCAGCATTCCACGCCCTGCGAACACGGCAAGCCGGAGCGCATCGCTTCATCGAGTTCCACATGCTGGTGCCCGGCGCGACGACGGTTCGCACCGCCCATCGACAGGGTGAGGCAGTGGAGGATGCGGTGCGGGCGGCTCTGCCGGGATCGGAGGTGGTCATCCACGTCGAGCCGATCGAGGAACAGGGCAGTTGGCAAGACAGTGAATTGTTAGCACTCGAGCGCGACGGCGACTCCCCGTAACGTCGCGAGCCGAGCGCTCATCGCGCTCGCCTGTCGCTACCGCCACATGTCGCTCTCGTCAGCGAACGGGTGGATCTGCCGCTTCGCCTGAGGTTTCGGCCGCGCCGCCAGAACGGCCTCGGCCAGCACCAGGTCTGCCCGTGTCGTGATTTTGACGTTGGTGGCGTCGCCCTCGACCACGACGACCGGATGACCGGCTGCCTCGACGAGTTGGGCATCGTCGGTGATGGCGGTACCGAGTTCGGCCCGGCGGGCGTAGGCGTCTTCGAGCCAATCGCGGCGGAACACCTGCGGCGTCTGAGCCAGCCACAGTCCCTCGCGCGGCACCGTCTCCGTCACCGTCTGGCCTTTGACTCGTTTCACCGTCTCCGTCACCCGTGCGGCCAGGAGAGCAGCCCCATGCTGTTTGGCGGCGTCGAACACGGCCGCGACTTGTTCCGCGGTCGTACACGGCCGAACGGCATCGTGAACGGCGACGTATTTGACGCCCGCGCCGAGTTCCCTGAACGCATTGGCGACCGACTCGAATCGCTCGGTCCCGCCGGTCACGAGCTTGACGTTGAGGAAGGCGATATTGGCCGCGAAACGCATGTCGAATAGCTCGCGGTCCTCGGCTGCGAGGATGAGCAACGTCTGGGCCACGTCGGAGCGGTTGACGAATAGCTCTGCGGTGCGGAGCCAGACGGCCCGGCCGTCGAGTGTGGCGAACGGCTTCTTTTCCTGACCGCGGAAGCGCGACGACTTTCCGGCGGCTGGCAGCAGGACAGCGACCTCGGACATGACATAACTCACTGGCGCAGCGGGCAGCGGTTATCCTACGCCGCGGCCCACCAGCGCGGCGAGGCGCTGGGCCGACGCACGCCACGCCGCAACGGCCGTCGCGTCGTGGGTCACCAGTTCGTCGACTTGCTCAGCAGCTGTTGCGGCGGCCTTGAGCCGGCTTTGCAGCGCCACCAGTCGGTTGTCGATCTGGGCGAGCGACTGCTCTTCCGCGGTTGCCAGATCGGCCCGGACATCGGTTTCGGCCGCGTCGATCGATCGTTCCTGCTTCTCGACCTCGGACAACGCTCGTCCAACCGACGCCTCGATGCGGTCGAGTACTGCCATCCAATCGCCCATCGACGCAGCGGTTTCCATCGCGCAGTCTCCCGTGAACGACGCGTCTCCAATGCGTCGCGAACGCGGTCGCGCATAGCATCCACGGCGCCAGGATGCAGCGCGAAAAAGTCGGCTTGCATTCCAGTGGCTTCGACTGTATTGCCGCCGGTCCACGGGGAGGGATGCGCGGTCGGGGGTCGCGCAGTCGAGAGCGTTCGCCGAACGCAGGGGGGGCCGACGTGTACGTTGCCTGTTCCACGGATTGTTTCGCCAACGAGCCGTTGCCCGATGCACTGCGAGCCATCGGGGAGCTTCGCTTCAACAAGATCGACGTGGCCGCTCGCGAGGATGGCCAGCACTTGAAGCCGTCGGAGGTCGCCGCCGACACCGGTCGGGCGGCCAACCGCTTGCGCGGCGGGTGCGGGCTGACGGTGGCGGCTTTCCACGTCGAACTGGCCGAAGGTCTCTCGGCCGAGCAAGCTGCCGACCATCTCAAGGCGATGTGCCGGCTGGCGCATGTGTTGGCGACACCGCTGGTCAGTCTGCCGGCGGCCGCGGCCGGTAGCGACCGCGACGCGGAAGTCGTGCGTTTGACGGGCCACAACCTGCTGGCTCAGGCCGAAGGCGTGACGCTGGCAGTGGAATCGCGCATCGGCACCCTGACCGAAGACCCGGCCGTCGCCGTCGAATTGTGCGAGCGAGTGCCGGGCCTAGGCATCGCCCTCGATCCGAGCCATTACCTCGTCGGCCCGCACGCCAGCAAACCGCTCGACGCGCTGTTCCCGTTCGTACAACACGTCCGCCTGCGCGACACGAGCGGCAAGACGAACCAGTTCCAGGTGCGCATCGGTCAAGGCGAAGTCGAGTACGGGCGAATCGTCTCGCAGTTGAGCCGCTGCGACTACCGCCGCACGCTCAGCGTCGATATCCACGATCGGCCGGAGAACGCCTTCCCGATGCAGCCCGAGGTGCGGAAGCTTAAGTTCCTTCTCGAGAGTTTAATTTGACGGTCGAATACCCGTTTAGCGTAGGGGTGGGGAAAGGATGGTTTGGGACGAATAAATCAGGAGGGGGAAGGGGCACAAAAAGGAACG
>CAZNSL010000542.1:0-4701 GCA_964574975.1 uncultured Alcaligenaceae bacterium
GGCTAATTCCTCCCGCGGCGGGGCGGCGCGCAGCCAGATTTCGCCGAACAGTCCGTCCTGCTCCACCATCACCTCGAAGCGCCGGATCAATTCCAGCACCGCCAGGAACAGCCCCACCAATCGGACACGATGTCGAGGCGGCGTGAACAGGTCGAGGAAGCGCACCCGCTCCGCGGCCGCCAACGCGGCCTGTACTTGCTCGCGGTAGACGTGCTGCGGCGTCTCGTCGGCCACCACCTGCTTCGGCTCCAACGCCTTCGACTCGCTGACAAGCCGGCCGAACGCGCTGACTAAGTCCCACAACTCCACGGGCCGCACCGGCGGCGGGCCGCTCGGCTCGGCCGGCGTTGCCACTGGGGCACGCGGCAGATGCCGCTGCCGCTCGTCGGCCAAACCCTCCAGGCGGGCCGCCGCCTCCTTGAACCGCTTGTATTCGACGAGTTGCCGCACCAACTCGCGCCGCGGGTCGTCGGCCTCCGCACCCTCCGCCGGCGCGTCGCCGGGGAGGAGCATCTTGCTCTTGATCTCCATGAGCGTGGAGGCCATCACCAGAAAGTCGCCGGTCAACTCCACGTCGGCGACTTGCAGCACGTCCAGGTACTCCACGAACTGCCGGGCGACCTCGGCGATCGGGATGTCGCGCACGTCCACCTCGTTCTTTTTGACGAGGTAGAGCAACAGGTCGAGCGGCCCCTGGAAGTCGTCGAGGGTGACGCGGTAGTCCATCGAGTCAGAATACGGAGGGCGATTTCTTTTGCCTTTCTCCCGACGGCGCGTTACATGTCGGTCTCCGGGACCGCCTGACATTCGAGCGTCGAAGCCCTACCCTTTTTTCGTCGCGAGGTGCCCGCATGTCCGCCGACATGGAACCGCCGCTGGTTCGCCCGGCTCCCGAGGAGCCGACACAGCCCGTCCTCGATTCGTTGCTCGGAACGCGGCGACCCGCCAGGGGCGTGCGCCGCGAACCCGAGGAGCCGAAGAAGCCCGTCCTGGAAATGCTGCTCGACCCGCGCGGCATCCAGTGGCTGCTAGCCTCCGGTGGCGGCCTGTTCGTCCTCGGCCTGGTGCTGTTCCTCTACACCAAGGGCGTCTTCGAGAACAAGTACGTCGTCGCCACCGGCCTGGGCGTCGCCAACGCCGCGGCCCTCGCCGCCGGCTGGACCGTCGTCCGCCGCACCCGCTACCAGACCGCCGGCAAGGCGCTCGCGCTCTTGGCGTGCCTGGTCATGCCGTTGAACCTATGGTTCTACCACGCCCAGGGGATCGTCACCCTCGACGGGCACCTGTGGGTTGTCGGGCTGATCGTCTGTGGGCTGTATGCTGCGTCGGCGTGGCTCTTGCGCGACCGTACGTTCGTGACCGTGCTGACGCTCGGTGTGGTGATGACGGGGTTGCTCTTGCTGGCCGACCTCGGCCGATTCTGGGAAATCGCCGGCCCCGCGACGTTCCTCGTCGTCCTCGGCTTGATCGGCATCCACGTCGAGCGGGCGTTCCCGGATATCGAAGGACCATTCGGACGCAAGCAGTTCGGCCGGGCGTTCTTCGACGACGGCCATGCCTGCCTCGCCACCGGCCTGCTGCTGCTCCTGGGAGCGCAGCTCGCCGGGCACTGGCTCCACCCATTCTTCCACGACCTCTACGCATCGCTCCAAGCGGTGCCGTCGCCGGTCGTGACCGAGACCTGGGGCCAATTGCTCGCGCTGGGCCTCGCGCTCGCCGGAGTGTACGCGTACCTGTACTCGGACTTCGTCGTCCGCCGCATCGGCGCGTACCTCGTGCTGGCAGCTGCCTGCCTCGTCTGGGCCGAGGTGATGGCTCTGGAACTGCTACACCTGCAAGTCGGCACCGAGGCGGTGCTGGCAACGCTGGCCGGGACGGCCCTGGTGGCCAATGTTGCGGCGTACCGATCGAAGCGCGGCGAGGCGACGCGGGCGCTACCGGCCCTCGGCCTCGGCCTGGCGCTGGTGCCAGTGGCCCTGGGCGTCGTGTTGCACGCCCGTTCGACGAGCTTGATGCTGTCGCAGTGGCGCTACGACGGCGGCTGGGCGTTCGTGGCGGCAATGGCCCTGACCGCGATCTCGTGTCGCATCGGCGCGCACCTGAGCCGGCACGAGCGGCCACACCTGGCGGCCGTGTACTTCTTCGCCACCGCCGCCGCCGAGATGGTCGGTGCGGCGGCCCTGTTGCGACAACTCGGCTTCACCACCTGGAGTCAGCAAGCGTGGCTGCTCATGCTCATCCCGCTAGCGCATTGCGTGGCGGCGCGGATGTACCGCGGCCACCCGTGGGCCGGGCCGGTGCTGGCAGCCGGGCAGGCGGCCACGTTCGTCATGCTCGCGTCGAGCCTGGCGACCACGCTGCGGGCGACGTTCGCCGCCACCGGGTCGTTGAATCTGACCCTGGCCGGGTTCTTCGCGCTGGCGGCGCTGTTCTTCGCTCTGACGGCGGTGCTGCACGGCCGTCAGAGCGGCGTCTACTTTGCGACCCTCACCGGCTGCGCGGCCGTGTGGCAGGGGCTTCTCGGCTTCGGCGTGCCAGACGAGTACTACGCCCTGGCGTTCGCCGCCGTTGGCTTGGTGATGCTAACGACCTACCGCGCGGCATCGGCAGATGGCGTCGGCCGGTTCACGGGCACGCGAGCCGGATTCGACTGCGCCAACGGCCTTTTGACCGCAGCGTTCGTCGCGGCCGTGTTGATCGGGCTGAGCCGACTGCTGTCCGGACAGCCGAGTTGGCGGGCCGTCGGCCTGTGCGCGGCGCAGGCGGTCGTCGCGCTCGTGGCGGCTGGCATCGCACGCCACGACGGCTGGCGCCGCGTCTACGTCGTCGCCGCCGTGGCGCAGGGCCTGCTCGCGCTGTTGACGCTGGAGATGCTGAGCCAACTGACGGTCTGGCAGAAGGCGGAACTGTTCGGGACGGTGGCCGGCGTGGTCGTGTTGGTGGCCGGCCACCTCGGCTGGTACCGCGAGCGCGGCGGCGTGCGCAGCGACCTGGTGTCGTTCGCGCTCGGCTTCGGCAGCGCGTTGGTGCTGGTGCCGCTGGGAGCGGGCCTCTTGTGGCACCGCTCGACGCCGGCGTTCTCCTGGCCGGAGGAGTTGGGTGTGCTGGCCCTCGGTCTGGCGCTGTTGGCGAGTGGGTCGGTGCTGCGGATCAAGGCCACGACGCTGACCGGCACGGCGATGGTGGCGCTATTCGTCCTGACGTTGCCGGCCTACGCCCGCGGGATGCTGAAGGAGGTTCAGACGGCCGCGCTCCTACTGGCGGCCGGTGGCGGGCTGGTGTTCGGCACGGGGCTGGTGCTGGCGGTGTTCCGCGATCGGCTGCTGGCATTACCGAACCGCATGCGCAACCGTGAGGGCGTGTTCGTCGTGCTGGGGTGGCGGTGAGCGAACCTCGGATATGGGCAAGTCGCCCCGATCGTGGAGTGGGTAAGCGTTAACCCACCCTGCGACCGTGGGGGCTCGCCCATATCCGAAGCGGGCCGCGTGGTTTCGCCGGAATTCCTTGGACGCGGTCGGTCGGGCACGTAGCATAGTTAGACCGGCCTTCCTCGCGTGGTATGGGGCGGGTCGGACGCATCATCGCACACCTTGATTCTCCACGGGGGCGCTCACTATGACCACGCGCGGACTGATTGCGGCGGCAGCTGCCGTCGCATTGAGCCTGCCGGCTGCTGGCCGGGCACAGGCAGTGCTATTCGCCGACGACTTCGACTCGGGCGGGTCCGGGGTGAACTGGACGGCGACCGTGGCCCCGACGGGGACCACGGGCGTCAACGAGGCCAACTTCGCGTTCGACTACTCGACCGTCGGCATCCCGTCGGCCCCGAACTCGACGGGCGGCACGACCATCGGAATGCAACTGCGGGCCAACCGTCCGACGGGAGCACCTCCGATATTCAGCGGGATTAGTGCTTCGCCGAACGGTCAGAGCTTCACTGGCGACTACACTCTGCGGTTCGATGCCTGGCAGAACAGCTTCGGGCCGTTCCCCAATGGCGGGCAGGGTTCGACGCAGATGACCGGCGGCGGCATCGGCGCAATCACGACCAACGGCCAGTTCCCCGGCTCGACCATCGACGGCCTGTACTTCGCCGCCTCCGGCGAGGGCGGCACTGCCACCGACTACCGCGCCTACGCCAACGTCGGCGCGCCGCTGGCCGAGACCTCGGGCGTGTATGCAGCCGGCAATGTCGCCGGTGTGACGAACAACACGCACCCCTACTACACCGCCAACAACTTCGGAAGCGTCGATCCGCCGGCGGCCCAGACGGCCCTTTTCCCGGCAACGCAAACCGGGACGACAAACCCCGGCACGCAGGCGTTCGAGTGGCACACCTGGACGATCGCCAAGGTCGGCAACATCGTTACCTGGTCGATCCGCAACCGCAACGGCGTCGACGTGCCGATCGCCACCGTCGATGCGACGGCCGAGCCGTTCGCGGGCGATAACATCTTCCTCGGCCAGTTCGACATCAACAACTCGGCGACCTCGCTGGGCGACGGCGATACGCTGCTGTTCGGCCTGATCGACAACGTCTCAGTGACCGCGGTGCCGGAACCGAGTTCGCTACTGTTGGCCGGCTTGGCCGTGCCCGCTTGGCTGCGCCTGCGCCGCCGCGGTCGGTAACAGCCGGCTTGCCCCGGCAAACGTGGTCGCATCCACGCCCCGCGGTTTCGAGCGTTCGAAGCCGCGGGGCGC
>CAZNSL010000543.1:0-4694 GCA_964574975.1 uncultured Alcaligenaceae bacterium
GCCTGAAGCAGTCCGAACGCTGCCGACAGTGCCGTGGCGATCGCAGCGGCGGAAAGCAACCTGCGAGCGTCACCAGCCGTCGTACATACGGCCCGCGTCACGAGGAATAGCGCAGCGTATGCGGCAACCGTGACGAGTCCTGAGAAACTCTCGTGGGCACCGAAGAGCGAGGTGAGCGGGGAGATCGAGGTTGCCGTGGAAATCACTGCCGACGCCGAATAAGCGAGGAACCCCAGCGTCACCGGCTCGCGCAGCCATGAGGCCGCGCGCCGGGGAGCACCCGGGCCAAGGCTGGTTGCCCCCAGGGCTGCGAGAACGAGGGCCGTCACGGCAAGCAGGGCCGCCTTACTCGTCTCGAACGCTTCGAGCGTCCCCCCGGAGAATATCAGCGGCGATAGGATCAGGTGGGCGACGATCAAACCGCGGGCTACGGCAACGGCGGTCGGCGGCATGGGTGCCATCCCTGGCCAAAAAAGGGGCGGGCGGGGAATCGACCCCGCCCGCCCCGATACCCCGAATCGCCGACGCTGTCAATCGCGGGCCGGTGCTTCCTTGTCGAAGTAACGGATCTGGATGTGGCAGATCTGGCTGGGGTTGTTGAACGGCTCGGTCACCAGCTTGTTGCCGTCTTCGCGTTCTTTACCCGGCAGGATAAAATTGCGAGTGTCCGGCTTGCGGCCCTTCAGCGAGCTGGCGAGCTGGTTATAGGTCGTCGCCTTCTGGTTCTCGAAGCTCCACTTCCGCGGCGACAGGCCGCGCGTCATCGATTCCGACGCTGGGATAGTCGCACCTTCGCTCTCGGCGAAAACGTGCAGCGAGACGATGCCGAGTTCCTCGTTCTTCATCGGTTCGCCTACCGGTTCCTCGGCGTTAACCTTAAACGGCACCTTGTTCCCCTTGCCGGACTCCTCCAAGTAGAACCCATCGACCACGATCGGCTCGGCGTTGGGCTTGAGGATGAATTTGCGGCAGAGGGCAGCCTCATTCGTGTCCTCGAACAACGTACTGAGGCCGTTCACCTTGAGGACCGCCGCGTAGCGGGCGTCGTTCGTCTTGTTGGCTAGTGTGAAGTGAATCCGGTCGCCCGGCTCCGGCTTCTGGAGCAGGCGGAGCTTGGTTGTGCTGTTGTTCATGTCGTAGTCGGTGCCGACCTCGCGGCCGTTGATGAACATCTTGAGGTCCACCGGGTTTTCGGTCGCAAGGGGCAGGGGGGAGGTGCTTCCGGCGACTGCATTATCCAGGGCGGCCGCGTCCGGATCGGGTAGCTTGTTGAACCCGCGCTTGGCGAGGGCGAATCCCATCCCCATGTCCGACAAGGTGCTGCGGTCGGTATCGACATCGAACTTCGCGACCTCTTCGAAGCCCGTTGCGTTGCGTCCGAAACCTTGGATCGTCACGCTCGTCTTCCGCGTCTTCGTATCGATGTGAACCGTGCCGGTGAGGAACAGGTCTGGCTTAACCTTGTCCGAGCCGACCGCCAGCGGGTAGTCGAGAGCGAACAGCTTGGCGCGGTGGTCGGCGGTGAGGTAACCCAGACCTTGTTTCTGAGCGACGACGGTACTACTGGCATCGTGGATGATCTGGATCGGTGGTTTCGGCCGAAGCTCATAGGCAAGCGCCATGATCAGAGTCATCTCGAGTCGCTCGGCCATTTTGGAGTTGATCGGGCCGGCGTTGAAGGTTTCGCCGCCGCCGTCCTTCTTCGCGCGGAACTTGAGGACGCCGACGGTATACGGCTTGGTGGTCGGTGCCCCCTTGGTCTTGCCCTTGATGTAGTGGAGCAGTTTCTGGGACTGGTCCATCAAGGCCGGATCGATTTTGTCGGCGCGGGCCGATTGGGCCGTCGCCACAGCGACGCCGAGGGCGATGGCAAGGGAGCGAATTAACGCGCGAGCGGACATGAATGCCTCCGGGGTGATGAGAATGGTCGCGTCGGGATCATTTGGCCGCCACAGGTAACTCGCGCTCGCTCTCCGGGAGGAACGCGACGGGGTTCTGGGCGGCGTTTCGGTCGATGCCGGTGGCGGCCACGGGGACGACATCGGCGAGGTACTCGACCAGTTTGTTGGCTTTCAGGAAACGGTCGGTGGGCGGGTCTGGGTCGCTCCCTTGGGCAGCGACGGCGAACTCCTGGTCCAGAGCCAGGAGCAGGGCGATGCTAAACACTCCACGGACGCTGTTGCCGAACCCTTTGGCGCGAGCAAAATCCGGGTTCTCGCGCGCGGATTGGTGCGATTCGCAAGCCGACAGCAGGACCGGACCCATGCCGGCTGGTGCCAACTTCCGCACAGGGTTCACCTTCGACCCCGAATGGCAAGTGTCGAGGAGGACGATCTTGCGAGCCGGCAGCGCGCGGATGGCGGCGAACAGATCTTCGCCGTCGATAGCAGTAGTACGCGGTCGCTGGAGGTCGACATCGTGAGTCAAGAAAAGGAACGCATCGGGTTTCGGCCGCTCTGCATCGGGCATTCCCTTGATGTCCAGGAGGTCTGCACCAGTGACGCCGTGACCGCCGAGCGAGAAGAGTACGTAGTCGTCCGCGCCCACCTTACCGGCTAACTGCCGGGCGGCGGTCAAGACGCTCTCGCGGGTGACCTTGGACTCCGTCAACAGGTCGAGGTCCACCTTGTCGAACAGTTTGCCCTGTTGTTTCGCCCACCCTTCCTTGAGGGCCGAGGCGTCCAGGCCGGCGTTGAGCTTGTTCAGCCAAGGCGTCTTACCGTCCGGCCGTTTCGTGTTCCCACCGACGTTGGCAGCGCTATAGTCATCGATGCCAATGACCAACCCGTACAGGTTCGGCTGACGCTGCGGGCGGGCGTACGTCACGTCGACGAACCGTTCATCGCGGACGGCGAGCCGGCTGAACGCTTGAGCCGTCAGCCGATTGCGGCCGGCCCGAAAGTAGCTACGGGGGACGACGAATTCGCGACTGAAGGTGTCGCCGGAAACCTGAAGCGCGTTGTCGGGCGGAAGGCAGTCGTTGATCCAGAGGTTGATCAGTTGGAGGGACTGACCCGGCCCGACTCCGCGCCGCGTGGCGGTTACGAGTACGCGAGCATCGGCGTCGGCCGTCGGTGGCTGAACGATCTTGATCGCCACCGTCGGAGGAAGCAGTTGCGGGATGGCGACGGTTTCGACAGCGGAGCGCTTAAACGTGGTGACCATTTCCTCGACCTTCTTCGGGTCGTGGAAGCGGGTGCGGAACATCTCGGCACGGAAGAATTCCGGCGTTCGTCGAACCTCGTGACTGAGTTGCCAGCCGATGCGGAAGTCGCCCTTCGTCGACGTGTCGTAATAGAAGTCCGCATGCCGCCACAGCACCCATTCGCGGTCGGCCATGGGGAAAAACCGCCACAGGGGCCGTTGCCGCATCGACGTTTGCACGCCGCCACCGGGTAACTGTTTGCCGTTACGCACGACCCTTTCGAAGCCGCACGTCGTCCCTGGCTGGTTGTTGACGATCAATTCCAGCATCCGGGACGCAGTGCCTGGCATCGGCTTCTTGTCGTAGACGAATCCGCTCAACAGATCGCCAGCCTGGAATACCTCCGACGCAGGGCTACCGGCCTCCACCGACACGACGCGGAGCCAGTCGCCCTCGGGCCGAAAGCTCGCACCGAGTTCCGGGTGCCCGGGCCACGGTTCCAGCGACCAGAAGTTGATGGTCTGATCGCGACTCGAGGTTACCAGGTGCTTTGGCTCGTAGGCACCGGCGCTTTTCGTCGTCTGGTAGTTCGGGTCGAATGGCGCGATCGACATGACCTCACCGTGGTGTCCGAGACAGCGACGGACGATCTTCGCCTCGACGGGCGATAAGCCGAAGACGGTGAAGCCCCAGAAGTGACCCACAGCGATTTTGGGCGGTGTCCCACGCGGACCGGGAATGAACGTGTAGCAGCGCGGAAACCCATCGTCCTTATCGAGGCGGAGTGGCAGTCGCGTCCCCGCCGGAGTGATGGCGTACCAGAGCGTCTCGTCGCGTCGGTCGTAGTCCCACTTCCACAACTCGTACGAGTCGAGCGCGGTCTGAGGCTTGAACGCTTCCGCTTCCGCGGGCGTGGACCAGTGACGTTCCCCAAGGTCGAACACTTGCCAGTCGCCCTTGCCCTTGTGATTCGGGTGGTCGGCGACGGGTAGCCGGTTGGACTTGAAACCGATCTGGAAGAGGGGACGTGTAGCCTCGCGGTCCTTGTCGTCGTACATCGGGTCGCGGGCCATGGCGACTTCCCAAATGCACTGCCCAGGTCCGGAGAGGTGCGCCAATCGGCGCGCGGGGCGGGTCATCTCGAGGATCTGTACGTCGTGGTTGTTCCCGCCCACGACCGCCAGGACGTTTTGTGTTGGGTGCCAGGTCAACGCAATGGCGTTGTAATCGAGCTGGCGGGCGCGCCACGCCGGTTCCGACGGATTCGTCAGGTCGAAGACGTAGACGTGTCCGCCACTGTACTGGTAGAAGGTCTTTTGCGGGATTTGGTAGGTTCCGACGGCGAGCCGTCGGCCCGACGGATCGAACGCCAAGTGGCGTGGAAATTCGTTGGTCCCGATGAGCTTGGGCAGCGTGAGTGCAGGGACGGGTGTGGTACCGTCGAGGTTGCGGACCTCGATGGTAGCGGTCCCGCCGGCATCGCCGCATGCAGCAAACCTCATGTTTTTTCGGTCGAACGCAACGTTGCGGATATTGGCCAGCTTCTGGA
>CAZNSL010000544.1:0-4693 GCA_964574975.1 uncultured Alcaligenaceae bacterium
TCGGCGCTGACCATCTTGATGCCGAGCGCCTGGCCGAAATCGAAAAGTGCCTTGTTCTTGTCGTGGTCCTTGGTGAACCGCTGCACGCCGAAGGCGATCGGCTTGACCTCGTACTCGGCGCAGAGCATACGCACTGCGCCGAGTTGTCCCGGCGTACTCTTGGGCGGGACGTGCTTCTCGTAAAACTCGGCGTACTTGAGGCCGAGGTCGCGAGTGCGCTTGAGCATGCCTTCGAGATCGAACTCGCGGAAGCTGTAGCTCTGGACTCCGACGGTCCAGGGGCCGTAGGGGCCGGTGTTGTCGGCGCGAATCGCGCCGACGGCGACCGCGGCGGCGGAGGCGGCGAGGAACTGGCGGCGGGTGGGGTGCGGTGTCATGCGGTCCTCGGGTCAGGGGTTGGCGCGACGGCGGTAGTGTAGCGACGCGGCCCTTGTGTTCGACGGGGGGCGGGGGTATTGTGTGGGGTATGGTCATCATTCGATTTCCAGACATCGCCGCCAAGAACCGGGCATTGGGTTACTTAGTCGGGCGGTTCTCGTTCAAATCCTGGGCCACGGGCGAAATGATGGTTCCCGACGACGCACTTGCTGCACTAGCGCACGAGCGCATTTCCTACACCGTTGAAGGCCCGGCAACGTACGAACACTATGCTCCGACGCTACGAAATACTGCTGCCCCTGCGGTCTAACGAGGGCGTGGCCTTTCCCGATGAGTTGTTTGCCCGAACGCTCTCGGAAATTGAGGAGCAGTTCGGGTCCGTCTCGTCGGAGTCGCAGGTCATTCGCGGTATCTGGCACCGCGAAGGCCAGACGTACCGCGACCAGTTGATCCGCATCTTTGCCGATGTCGAGGACGATGACGAGTCCCGGCTGTTCTTTCGCGCACTCAAGGAAACGATCAAGGAACGCTTCCGCCAACTCGACATTTGGATGACGAGTCACCCAATCGATGTCGTGTGACGGCGGGTGATTCGACCCAACCGGCGAACCACGACGAAACTGCCAGTGTCCCAAGCGCGGGAGGATCGCGCGTGGCCATGTTCATCATCCGCCTGACGAATCCTACGGACGCCCCGCGCGTCCTCGAACTGCTCCGCGACCACTGTCCCTTTCAGAGTTGGCCGACCGGCGAATTCGGCATGCCGCGAGCTGGGCTTGCATTACTGACCCTGCACGGCATCGGCTGCCACATCGCGGTTCCGCCAGTTCAAGGTGACGGACGAAGGCCGGTCGTTCGCCGGGATTCGCTGGACGCCGCCGATGCCTTCGCCGAGATTGCTGGAATGACGCGCGAGGAGTTCGAATTGATGGTCGATCTGCACAAGCGCCTGTACGACAAGAACGGCGGACAGACGTGACGAAATCTCAACCGCTCCTCGTCCGCGGGGCGTGCCCACACGACTGCCCCGATACCTGCGGCATCGTCACCGAGGTGCGCGACGGCCGGGCCGTCGGCTTTCGCGGCGACCCGGATCATCCCGTCACTCGCGGCTGGCTCTGCGCCAAGGTTCGCCCGTACCTCGACCACGTTTACCATCCCGGCCGCGTCCTGCATCCGTTGCGCCGCGTCGGCCCCAAGGGTGGCGGACAGTGGCAGCGCGTCTCCTGGGACGACGCGCTCGCCGAGATCGTCGAACGCTGGAAGGCGATCGTCGCCGAGTTCGGGGCGGAAGCGATCCTGCCGTACAGCTACTCCGGCACGCTCGGCCTCGTGCAGATGGGCGTCGCCAGTGCTCGCTTTTGGAACCGCCTCGGCGCGAGTCAACTGGCGCGGACTATTTGCGGTGCGGCCTGTGAGTTGGCCGTCACTGCGACGCTCGGTACGCGGCACTCGCCGCCCTACGCCGATGTTGCCAACAGCCGTCTCGTCGTCCTCTGGGGGCATAACCCCGTCAGCACCGGGCCGCACTTCCTGCCGTTCCTGCGAGCTGCCCGCCGCGACGGTTGCAAGCTTGTCGTCATCGACCCAAGGCGCACAGCCAGTGCCATCGGAGCCGATCTGTGGATTGCGCCGCGGCCCGGCACCGATGGCATCCTCGCACTCGGCGTCGCCCACCTGATCGTCGCGGAGGGCCGGCACGACGAGGCGTGGTTGGCCGCGCACGCCCACGGCTGGCCGCAACTGCGCGAGCGCATCGCCGAATACCCGCCGGTGCGCGTCGCCGCCGCGTGCGACATCCCAGAGTCGCAGTTGCGCGAACTCGCCCGGCTCTACGCGGACGTGCGGCCGGGCCTCCTCAAGATTGCCGACGGCATCAACCGCAACCGCGACGGTGGGCAGAACGTCCGCGCCATCCTGGCCTTGCCGGCGATCACCGGCCAGTACGGCACCCGCGGCGGCGGCCTGATGTACTCGACCAGCGGCTACTTTCCCTGGAACAAGCCCGCCGTCCACAAGGTGCTGCCGACGACGCGCACCGTCAACATGAATCGCCTCGGTGCGGCTCTCTGCGGCGAGGTGACGGACCCACCGATTCAGAGCCTGTTCGTCTTCGGGGCTAACCCCGCGACCTCCAGCCCGAACGCCGGCAAGATCGTCGAGGGGCTGAAGCGCGACGACCTGTTCACCGTCGTTCACGAACTGTTTCTGACCGACACGGCCGACTACGCCGACCTCGTGCTACCGGCCACGTCGCAGCTCGAACAGACCGACCTGCACAAGGCGTACGGCACGACGATGCTGACCTACAACGCGAAGGCCATCGAACCGCTTGGCGAGTGCGTCAGCAACTGGGAGCTGATGGGCCGGCTCGCCACCGCGATGGGGTTCGACGAACCGTGGCTGCACCAGTCGCCGGACGAGGTGATCGCCGACGTACTGGACGCGACCGCGGCGACCGTACAGTGGTTCCGCGGCATCACACTCGATTGCCTCAAGGCGAATGGAGCGGTGCCGCTGGAGATCGGCGACGAGCCGCCGTTCGCCGGCGGCCGGTTCCCGACGCCCAGCGGCAAGATCGAACTGTTCTGCGAGGCGCTCGCGGCCGACGGGGCCGACCCTCTGCCGGGCCGCTTCCGCGCCGACGCCGACGACGGTGGCGCGTTCGGCCTGCCGAGCGAATCGCTCACGTTCGTCGCCGGGGCATCGCACCACTTCGTCAGTAGCAGCCTCGCCAGTCAGGAGGGGCTGCTCAAGAACGCCGGCCCGATCAACGTCGAAGTGAACCCAACGGATGCTGCTCTGCGTGGCGTGAGTGACGGGGACGAAGTGATCGTGGAGAACGGCCGCGGTTGGGTACGGCTGCGGGCGGTCGTAACCGATGCGGTGCGGCCGGGCGTGGTCGCGTCGTCGAAGGGACGCTGGGCGAAACTGAGCGGCGGCCGCAACGTCAACTGGACGACATCCGACGTGCTTGCCGACCTGGCGGGTCAGAGTACGTTCCACTCGAACCGCGTGTGGCTGCGACTGGCGTAACCGACCGCGGTTTCTCGCGCCGGCCGCATGGACGGCGGGAACCCACGGACGTACGTCAGTCGTGTGCGATGCGGTCGGCCGTCCGTTCGGTGACGAGGAGAACGATCCGTGCTGACGTTCGTGCGGTTGGCGGTCTTCGCCATGTTCGTGATCTGCGTCATGATGAGCCTCTCCGTCGCGGCGCTGATCTCGGTCGGCATCGTCGCGCCGAACCTCGTCTCGCAAATGAACGGGAGCGTCGATGTACTGATGTTCGTGCCGTTCTTTGCGGTCGCGCTAGCCGTCGTATTCGGTTACCTGGAATCGGTCGCCCGGCGGTGGCCCACGCCACCGGCCTGAGATCGTCGTCTCGGAGACCCATGCCATGCCCGCACCGACTTTCGCCGTGACGCCGTCGCAAGGCGCACTGAATACCGTCGCACGAGACCTGCGCTTCCACCCCAGCTCGGTGACGCGGCCGGCCGCACTCACGGCCGGTCAGGTTGCCGGGTACAACCGCGACGGCTATGTCCTGCCGCTCGACGTTTTTGCACCGGCCGAGGCCGACGCCCACCGTCGCTACTTCGACGACCTGCTCGCGCGAGTGCTGGCGGCCGGTGGTAGCAGCTATTCGATCAGCACCGCCCATCTGAAATACGCGCCGGTCTACGACCTGTTGACGCATCCGCGGATCGTGGCCTACGTCCGCGACCTGCTCGGCGACGACGTGGTCGGTTGGGGGTCGCACTACTTCTGCAAGATGCCGGGCGACGGCAAGACGGTCGCCTGGCACCAGGACGCCAGCTACTGGCCCTTGAATCCCTCGAAGACCGTGACCGTCTGGCTAGCCATCGACGACGCCGATGCAAGCAACGCCTGCATGCGCTTCATCCCCGGCACACATACGCTCGGGCACCTGACGTACGCGGTGACGGAAGGCACCGACCCGAGCGTGCTCAATCAGGCGGTGCCGGATGTGGAGAAGTTCGGCTCACCGATGGATGTGGTGTTGCGGGCCGGCCAATGTTCGATCCATGCCGACCTGCTGTTGCACGGGTCGGGGGCGAACGTGTCCGACCGGCGGCGCTGCGGGTTGACGTTGCGCTACTGTGCGGTCGACGTGCGGGCCTACGAAGGATGGAACGCCAAGGGCGTGATCGCGAGCGGCTCGGACCCGTCGGGCCACTGGGCCAACCCGCCGCGGCCGGCTGTGTAATGTAGGCGTACACCACAGTGTCACTGAGGGCACATCTACCTACAAATGTGATATTTGTTTTTTGTCGTTCTCTGTGCCCTCTGT
>CAZNSL010000545.1:0-4690 GCA_964574975.1 uncultured Alcaligenaceae bacterium
ACCGCGAACGCTCAGAATCTGAGCGTTCGCGGTGGGACTCGCCAAGCTCGTCCCACCCTACGGGAGAAAATCGATATGCTGCGTTGGACTGTGTGTATCGCCATGGTGGCCCTCGCCTGTAGCAGCGCGGCGGCCGCGGGGCTGCGGTTCGAGGTCACCGTCGCGCCGGGCCTGCTGCCCAGGCCAACCGACGGCCGGTTGCTCGTCGTCGTCGCGCCGGGCCGCAGCCGCGAGCCTCGCTACTCTCTCGGCGACACCGACCCCAACCCGCCGACACAGCTTGGGGCCGACGTGAACGGCTTCGCGCCCGGCATCGTCGGCGTCTGCGACGAAACGAGCGAGATCTTCCCGATCGCCAGTCTCGCGAAACTGCCGGCCGGCGAGTATAGCGTTCAGGCCGCGTTCGACTGGAGTGCCGACCTCCGCCTGCCGAACGCGCCCGGCAACCTCTACAGCGTGGCCAAGCGCGTGACGCTCGACCCAGCCAAGGGCGGCACGGTCCATCTTGAACTGACGAAGCAAATGCCCCCGGACGCTCCGCCGAAGGACACCGACCGCGTCCGATACCTGCGCTTCCCCTCGAAGCAGCTGAGCGCCTTCCACAAGCGGCCGTACGTCCTGCGAGCCGGCGTCGTACTGCCGGAGGGTTTCGGCAGCGAGCCGGACCGCAAGTATCCGCTCGTCGTCTTCATCGGCGGCTACGGTACGCGTTACACCATGGCCGGCCATTTCCGCCCGCCGCTGCCGGTGGTGACGCTCGTCCTCGACGGGGCTGGCCCCTACGGCGATCCGTACCAGGTCAATTCCGCGAACAATGGCCCCTACGGCGACGCGATCACCCAGGAACTCATTCCGCACGTCGAAGCGGCCTACAGATGCGTCGGTACGCCGCAGGCGCGTTTCACGACCGGCACGTCCACCGGCGGTTGGGTCTCGCTGGCCTTGCAGGTCTTCTACCCTGACTTCTTCAACGGCTGCTGGTCGTTCGCCCCCGACCCCGTCGACTTCCGCAACTACGAACTCATCGACATCTTCACCGACGAGAATGCGTACACGACGAAGGATGGCCAGGAGCGGCCGGCGATGCGCAACCGTTCGGGAAAGGTGATCTACAACGTCCGGCACGAGTGCCAGATCGAAAACGTGTTGGGCCGCGGCAACCGCTGGTGGCTGTCGGGCAAAGACTGGTGCGCCTGGAACGCGACCTTCGGCCCGCGCGGCGACGACGGGCTGCCGAAGCCGTTGTGGGACGGCAAGTCCGGCAAGATCGACCGCTCCGTCGTCGAGTTTTGGAAGCAGCGCGACATCCGCCACGTCCTCGAGACGAACTGGACGGCGCTCGCTCCAAAGTTGAAGGGCAAAATCCACATCTACGTCGGCGACATGGACAACTACTTCCTGAACGAAGCGGTGCGCCGTCTGGACGCCGCGACCAAGACGTTCAACCCGCCGTTCGACGGCACGATCCAGTTCGGCCCGGGCGCGGGCCACAGCTACCACCCGATCAACGAATGGCAGGCGATCGCCGAGCGCTACGAGGCGACGAAGCCTCCGAAGTAAGTACTGAATGCTGAGTGAAAGTCCGAATGCCGGCTAATCCGTTGAGGATGGTCGGCTTACTGTCTTTCACTCAGCACTCGGTACTCAGCACTCGTTCGGCGAGGCCGAACGACAGCGTCATGCCGGCCCCGCCGAGGCCGGTGACCGCCACCACGCCGTCGGTCGGCCGCACGACCTTGTACGACTCCGACGGGTGCTTGACGTAGACGCCGTGCCAGCGCGACGCGATCGAAGTGTCGGGTGCGTCGAGGAACGTGGCAAGGTAGTCGAGGATCATGGCGTCGATCGCGGACTTGTCGAACGGTTCGATGGCATCGCCGTATTCGTGCGAGTCGCCGAGGACCAACTCGCCCAGACCGTTCTGCGACGCCATGACGTGGACGCCGTAGCGGTCGTATTCCGGATTCTCGGCGGCGACGCGGGCCTTCAGCGCCGGTAGCGACGGGCATTCGGCGAACGCCTTGTAGTGCCGCAGCGTCAGCCCAGCGGCGAGCATCGGCCCGAGTCGCCAGCCGCCCGGTTGCGGCATCGTGCGCATCATCTGGAGCTTGCACGGCACCAGTCCCAAGCCGGAGAGCGCCTCCGGGTAAAGCGTTCGCAGGTCGTCGCCGGAGCAAACGAACAACCGATCCGCGCCGAACGACGCGCCGCCGGCCGTCAGTGTGGGACGGTCGTAACGAGTTGCGGTCGTGCCGAAGTGGAACGCGACGCCAAACTTGTTCGACAGGTAGCCCGGTAGTTCGGCAACGACCTGCCGCGGGTCGACGCACGCCTCGGTTTCGCTCCACAGAACCGCACGCAGACCGTCGCGCTTGACGGCCCGCGACAGTTCGCCGACCCGGCCCGGCTCGACGAGTTCGCAGCGGTAGCCGTGGGCCGGGGCGGTCGAGGCGAACTCGCGCAGGACGCGTTCCTCGTCGTCGCGGTAGGCGAGGTGCAGACACCCGACCGGGTCGTGCCAAATCCCGGACTCGCGTAAGACTTCGCCCCAGATGGCGCGGCTGCGCAAGGCGATGGTCAGCATCTCGCCCGACGTCTGGCCCACGGGCCAGAGCATACCGAAGTTGCGCACCGACGCGCCCTGCGCCCGCAGCGATCGCTCGAAGACGCCAACTCGCAAGCCGCGCTGCGCCAGATGGTAGGCGTGTGCGAGGCCGACGATGCCGGCTCCGACGACTGCCGCGTCGTATCGTTGGGTCATCGCGTGGTCAGCCTTTCGATGCGTTCGCGGTAGTGACTCAGTCCCGGTACGTCGAGGTCCACGATCTTGGCCCCGTCGTCCCAGCGCCGCAGGCGGGCGGCGTCGGAGGCGTGCGGGTTCGCCTCGAATGCAGCAACCTCGGTCGATCGCATCGGCCCGCCCTGGAGTTCGAGACTTTGCTTCGACGCCGGCGATAGGCCGTGGGTGTAGGCCGGGTCGGTCGCGCACAGGTAGCGCTTGGCCGCAACGTGCAGCCGGGCCGGCTCGCTCACCTCGGGGCCGAAGCGATCCGCCAACCAGGCGTAGCCGACCTCCTCGTGGCGGGCGTCCTCACCGCGGTCGGCCACATCTTCGCCGCGGTCGTGCAGCAAGTGACCGACATCGTGCAGCAGGGCCGCGAGGATCAGGGCCTCGTCGGCCCCGGCAGCCTCAGCCAGTGCCCCGGCCTGGAGTGCGTGTTCGGCCTCGGAGATATCCTCCCCGAAATACAGGGCCGCGCCCCGCGCTGCGAACAGCGCCTCGATTTCGTCGAACGTCGTCACGACTTTCCTCCACCCCCGGTACTCTCGCGCACGATCAACTCGCCGGGGACGACCACCCGCACCGGCGCGGCCGCCGGCTGGGCCTGCCGCCGCCGCAAGAGCGCCAGAGCTTCGCGGGCGACGCGCTCGGCGGGGAAAGCGTAGGTCGTCACCCCGATAGCGAACTGGTTGCCGATCGGCAGATCGTCGAAGCCAGCCACCGCCACGTCCTTCGGAACCCGCAGACCACGGGCGAGCAGTTCGAGGATAAGGCCGATGGCCGTGTAATCCTGGTAGCAGATGACACCATCGCAGCGGGCAGCGAGAAGTTGGTCCGCCAAACGGCTGTACGCTACCTTGCGCGGTTTGTCGAGCGGGTCGGTAAAGACCTGCGCGTCGTTGTGGTCCGCCAAGTGCAACTCGGTCAGGTAGCCGGCGAGGCGGTTATCGTGGGTCGAACAGGGCGATGCGATCACGCAAGCGATACGCCGGCGACCGCCCTCGAGCATGTGCCGGGTCAGCGCCCGGCCGCCGCCCACGTCGTCCGACGCGACCAGATCGTAATCGAGCGGCCGGCATCGCCCGCGCAGGTAGCGCTCGATCAGGACGACCGGTAGTCGGGCAGCGTCGCAGGCAGCCAGTAGCCGCTCGTCGACCGACGCTTCCGCTTCGCTGAATCGCGACGGCAGGAGAACGACGCCACCGATACCGGCGTCCGCCGCACGACGCGCTTGCCGGTGCAGTTCGCGGTCGGAGACGCCCTCCTCGACGCGGAACGCCGCGGGGTCGAAAATCGTGCCGTCGGCTTTCGCAATCGCCTCGAAGCCGCGGCGATTGCCTAGATCGACAGCGGCCTGGAACTGTCCCGGTGTTATGCGCAGGCACACGGCCCAGCGTTCCGCTCCGTCGCGGGCTGCGTCGAGCAAGTAGCAACCGGAGCGCTCGACGGCGCTAATCAACCCCTTGTCGCGCAACACCTGGAGCGCCCGCGCCGCGGTGACGACCGAGACGCCGTGGGACACGGCAATACCGCGCACGCTGGGGATCTTGCTCTTCCACTGCCCACCGCGAATGCGACCCTCGAGTTCTTGCGAGATTTGTAGGTATTTCGGGGTCGTGGGGAGCATTTCGACCTCGGACGAGGTTGACCCGTGTCGCCGTGACGGTCACTGCAGTCGGCGACCGATCCGCGTGCGACTCATCATAGAAAAACCCGTGTGTGTAGTACACTAGCGGTGTTCCGGCAAGACGACAATTTTTTCTGGTCTAGTCCAATTCGGGTCTGGAACATCCACCGACTCCGTCTAGAGTTGGACTGGTGGATTGGTATCGACCGGGCCGGCCGCGACTCGTGGTTGGGCCGTTCGCTTCGGTCGAGGACGCGTCCGATCGGGTCGGGCAACTCGGC
>CAZNSL010000546.1:0-1684 GCA_964574975.1 uncultured Alcaligenaceae bacterium
GGCTGTGCCGAAGGCGATGGACGCTAAATAGATTTGCCGGCCCGCCCGAAGCGCCTGCGACGGGTTCGGCGTCCCGTCGCTGGCGCTCCGGGCGGGCCGGCAACGCCGTCAATTCCCCGTGCTAATCACCTGCCCCTCGACTAGCGACATCGCACCGGTCGCGCGGTTGTAGATGATCTTCTTTGCCTTCACCGTGTCGGGCCGGCCGCCCTTCACCAGCACCCGGTTCAACTGCGCCAGGCTGCCCTCGCTGCCCTCGAACACCACCTGGCCCTTCGACTCGTCGTACTTGATCGTCGTTGCCCAGCCGAAGAAGTCCTGCGCCTGTACGTACGCCTGCTTGTTCTGCCCGTCGGCGACCATCGACTGCGTACTCTTGCCCGTCGCGTCGCGCGTGCTGTACACCTTCAGCGTCTCACAGCGCAGGTACATGCCGCCCGGCGGCAGCTTGTCGATCAGCTTGTTCATCACCAGGTCGTGCCCCGGCGTCTCGCTAGGGAAGTGGACCACCTCGACGTTCTTGTAGAACGTGGCCGTCCGCTTCGGGTTGTCCACCATCATGCGGTCGCCGTAGCGCACCCAGGTCAGCTTATGCTCCTCCTCGACCGGCTGGCCCGGTTCGCGCTTCTTGACCGGCTGCGACGTGCCGAGCAGAGAAGCCTGTTCGTCCTTCGGCCCCAGTTGCAGGATGCGCACGCTGCCGGGGCCGGCCTCGAGCTTGCCGTCCTCCTTGTACATCATCACCGCGTCCGACTCGATCTCCTGGAACTTCAGCAGCCGGCCGCGCTCGTCTTCGACGCGCTCGGTGATCCGCACCGGCTGCGGCGGCACCTGCTCGCTGCCGTCGCAGGTTACCTTGTCGATGGCCGTCGCGTCCTTGTCCCGCTTCGCCTCGCCCGGCCGGCGGTTGAGCTGCACCGGCCGGTTCAGGTAGACCTGCATGTTGTTGCACACGAGCGTCGTCGCGTCCTGCGCGGCCTGGACGTTGCCGTGGAACTGCGCGAGCTGACCGTTGAAGCGCATCTCCTGCTTCCAACTGATGACGATGTCCGATGGCTGCTTGAGCTTCTCGCCGCCCAGGCCGGTCGTGCTGGCCATCCGCATGCTACCGATGCCGTTGACGTGCGCCGAGTTCTCGACCTGGTCGATGGTGATCGACGGACCGAGCAGCGACAGGTCCGGGAAGTGGACCTCGCCCGGCGCGGCCAGATTGCCGGTCACCTGGAGGACGTTGCCCTCGGCGCGGTGCTTGAGGGTGATCTTCTGGCCGCGCATGTCCACCGGCTTTTCCCGCGGCGTCGGCGGGTCCTGGTGGACGTGGACCTCCTCCTCGCAGTGGACGGTGTCGAGTTCGTTGGCCTCGCCGGGCCGCACCATGACGAAGGCCTGCACGCGCTTCGCCCGCAGTTGCACCGGCTTCTTCGCCGGGTCCGGCTTGGCCGGCGCTGTCGCCGCGACCGCGGCCGGCGCGGGGGCCGTCGGCTTGCCCGGCTGGGCCGGCAGCACAGCCTTCGGCCGCGGCGGCGCGTCGGTGAACAGCAGCACCAGCGAGTCAGTGTCGTCGACGTGCAACTCCGGCGAGCGGGCGGTGACGTGGCCGAGAGCGTCGAGCTTTTGCGGCTTCGGCCGGCCCTGCTTGCCGTCCTTCGGCCGGGCCGCCTCGCCGGGTTTGGCGTCGGAGACG
>CAZNSL010000546.1:1694-4683 GCA_964574975.1 uncultured Alcaligenaceae bacterium
TCGCGAAGGAGTTCAAGGTCTCCACCTCCAAATTTGGCGTCGGAGACGAGCCAGAGCTTGAGGGTGTCAGCCTTGAGCATTTGCGCCTTGTCGCGGTCGTCGAAGGTGGCGTCGCCGGCCAGGGTCAGCAGGTCCTTGCCGTCCTCCTTGCGGTAGACGAGCGACTCCTTCCAGCGCGCCTCGACGGCTCGCGTGACCGCGCCGCGGTCGTACAGCTTGACGTAGCCGGCCCCGACCGCCTTCGCCTGCTGGCCGCCGGGCGCGCCCGCGCCGAACAGGTGCAACTCCGGGGCGTGAATCTCGTTGCCGTCCTTGACGGCGACCATTTCGGGGCTGCCCTTGAGGACGGTCGCTTTGGTTCGGGCATCGTGGAACAGGTCGTTGCCGCGGGCGTCGAGTTTCTCCTCGTCGGAGGTCAGCACGATCAGGTCGCCCCAGGCGTGGACCCATTCGACGGTTCCGCGATCCGCGCCGTCGCCTTTCTTCGGGGTCGGCTTGTCCGGCTCGGCGGTCTTCGGCTTGTGCGCGAACATCAGCTCGAGCGCGTCGCATTCGAGCTGATCGACGACGACGGCCCCGCCCTCGCGCTGCTGCGGGCGGATGACCTTGACGAAGTTCGGCAACTGGGTCGCGGCCGGCGGCAGTCGGTCGAAGCGAGCGAGATCGCTCTCCGTCCCCACGTCGTAGGTGAACGGGCCGAGCGTGGTGATCTGTACGTTGGTGCGATTGGCCGGTGCGGCGACCGGCTTCGGCTCCGGCTTTTTGGCCGGCCCGGTGGCGAGGAAGCCGCTGCCGGGGTCCATCCACAGATTCATGCTGACGTTGGCCGGCAGCACCACGCGGCGGACGCCGCTGATCGACGAGCCGCGGCCCTTCGGCCGGTTCGGCTTCGCGGGCGTCGGTTTGTCGATGGCGAGGAAGATCTGCATGCCCTGAGCGGTGACGGTAGTCGGCTGCGGCCGGCTGCGGCGGTCGACCAACTCGACGGCCGCCCCGGTCCACAGTTGCGGTCGGGCCTTGTCGAGCGGCAAGTCGGGCTGGGCGGCCTCGCGGTAGGAGACGGGGCCGGGCGTGATCAGCGAGAGGTCGTCGTCGGTGGCGGCGGTGCCGCGGTTGTGGCCGACGTGGACGCGACCACGGCGCGGGTCGTGAGTGAGTGCGCCGGGATCACTGACGAGTTCGGCCGCGACAATGCGGCGCGTGCCGATCTCCGAGAGCGTCCGCACCGGCTTGTCGAATTCGAGGTACGCCACGTCGCCGTGGGCGGAACTCATCTCCGGGAAGTCGCCGGGGGCCTTCTCCTTGAGCGTGGCGAGGCTGAACGGCCAGAAGCGGATGCGGCCGTCGGCGTCGATACTGTAGTCGCCGGCGGCGAAGACGATACCCTTATCCGGCAGCTCAATCTTGTAGTGGTAGCTGAGTTCGAGGCAGTTCGTGCCGAACGCCAGTTGTAGCTTCTGCTCGGTGCGCGTCATGGTCGCGCGCGGCAGCGACTCGTCGGCGGCGCGGCGGACGAGCAGTTCGTCGGGCAGTTGCGGCAGGCCGTCGATCCAGCCGAGGTAGCGCGCGTAGACGCCGAAGGCGGTGCCGAACACGGCGACGCCGAAGATGACCAGCAGCACGCGGCGCGGGGTCCACACGGGGGTTTGCCTCCTAACCTCGCAACCGTTCGACAGGCCCGCCGTCCGTAGGGTGGGACGAGTGGAGCGAGTCCCACCGCGAACCGCTTAGCGCCTGCGCCTCTGCGGTGGGACTCGCTCCACTCGTCCCACCCTACAGGCCCGCCACGAATTGCCTGCGATGACCACGACCCCGACTTCTCCGACGCCCGTTGCCTATCTCGCCGTCCTGCCGGGGCCGGATCGGCGACGCAACGCCAGCCTGTACCAGTACCGCACCGTCTACCGCAACCTTCGCCCCGAGCAGGCCGGCTGCGTCGCGGCATGGGAGGTTCTCGGCGGCCGGATGGCGTACCAGGTGGCCCTGGAGCGCGACGAGCGCGGCGGCCTGCGCTGGCACTGCACCTGCGCCGATGCGGTGTATCGCGGCGAACGAACGGCCGACCACGTCTGCAAGCACGTCCGTGGGCTACAGGCGTTCCTGCCGCCGCCGGCCACGTCGAAAGCGGCGTAATTTCCTTGCTCGCGTCTCAAGGAGCCGCGAGCGTCAGCGAGCGGTTTACCGACTACACCGCTCGCTTACGCTCGCGGCTCCTTGAGTCGCCGAGCGGTTTACCGACTACACCGCTTGCAAGCGGCCGGGCCGTGGGTAGGATGGGCACGACTCCCATCCACCCGAGACCCGTGCCCATGTCCGCCGACCGCAACCTCCTCTTCGGCATCCTCGCCGTCCACCTCGACTTCGCCAGCCCCGACGAACTCGTTCGGGCCATGAGCAACTGGCTGCTGGATAAGTCGAAGCCGCTGGGCGATATCCTCCGCGACCAGGGCTGCCTGTCGCCCGGCCGGCTCCTGTTGCTGACGGCCCTGGTGGACGAGCACCTGAACCGGCACGGCGGTAACGTCGAGCAGAGCCTGGCGGCCCTGTCGTCGGCCGAGCGGACGGCCCGGCACCTGGTGGACGCGCTACCCGACGGCGACGCACGACAAACGCTGCAACAGGCGCTGCCGGCACCCGGCACGCCGCGACCGACCGATCCACCGTCGCCGATCCGTTATCGCGTCCTTCGGCCGCACAAGAAGGGTGGCCTCGGCGAGGTGTACGTCGCCGAGGATACCGAACTCGGCCGCGATGTCGCACTCAAGGAGATTCAGGGGCATCACGCCGACGACGCGGTCAGCCGCAGCCGCTTCGTGCTGGAAGCGGAGATCACCGGCGGCCTGGAACACCCGGGCATCGTGCCGGTGTACGGGCTGGGCACCTACGCCGACGGCCGGCCGTTCTACGCGATGCGCTTCATCAAGGGCGACAACTTGCGAGACGCGATCCAGCGGTTCCACTCCCCAGCGAGCCGGGAGCGTCAGCGACC
>CAZNSL010000547.1:0-1980 GCA_964574975.1 uncultured Alcaligenaceae bacterium
ACGGCTGTCGTGAAGCGCGTTTTTGGCGAGGACTCGAAACGACTACCACTCTCGTCGATCAAATCGATGATCGGCCACCTGATCGGCGCAGCCGGTGCCGTCGAGGCAGTGGCGATGGCGCTGACGCTCTCCGGTGGCGTCGTCCCGCCGACGATCAACCTGACCGACCCGGACCCGGCTTGCGACCTCGACTACGTCCCGCGCTGGGCTCGCGAGCGCCGAGTGCGCACAGCCGTATCGACGAGCTTCGGTTTCGGTGGCCAGAACGGGGCGCTAGTCATGTCGCAGGTCAACTGAGTTTCCGGTTCGCCGCGCTCCGCTACGAGTCGTGGCAAAACGGAGGAAATGTCCAAATTCCCGGCCGCGCCGCGTTGACGGCGCGGCCGCATTGCGTTATGACTATGGGACTACTGCCGTTGCGCGCGGCGCGACCGCGGGCCGAGACTGGCCCGCCGCCCGGCGCGACCCAAGGAGACACGCCATCCCCCCACCCGACCGCTTCGGCCGCCAACCGCCCCGCGACATGGGGCCGCGCATCAACGACCAAATCCGCATCAGCCCGATCCGCGTGATCGGCGCGGCCGGCGAACAGTACGGCATCATCCCGACCGCTCAGGCGATGGATCTGGCCCGCGAGGCCAACCTCGACCTCGTCGAAGTCGCGCCGACCGAACGGCCGCCGGTCTGCAAGATTATGGACTACGGCAAGTTCCGCTACGAGCAGTCGCGGAAGAAGGACAACCAGAAGTCGCACCAGCAGAAACTCAAGGAGATTCGCGTTCGCCCGAAGACCGGCGTCCACGATGTGGATACCAAGGTCAACCAGGCGCGCAAGTTTTTGCAGCACAAGGATAAAGTGTTGCTCAACGTCCTGTTCCGCGGCCGCGAGTTGCAGCACATCGAAGAAGGCAAGCGGATTATCGAGGGGATGCTGGAACAGCTCGCCGATGTGGCCAAAATCGAGAAGCCGCCATCGATGGAAGGTAAGCGGATGACGGCGATGCTCGCGCCGAAAACGGCCGGCTGATGCGACCAACCCTCGCCGCCGGGCGTCGCAGTTCTACAATACCCGAACTGGGTTAGAGCGGTCCATCGACCAACCCCGGAACCCTTGTGCACTCGCTCAAGGGTTCCTTGATTTTTTCCCGGCCTCGTGCGGGGAGTGTGCGTCATGCCGAAAGCGAAGACGAATAAGAGCGTGGCCAAGCGATTCCGGGTGACCGGAACCGGCAAGCTCAAGCGGAACAAGGCCAACAAGCGCCACCTGCTCGCCGGTCGCACGTCGAAGCGCAAGCGCCAGCTCCGCCGCACGGAAATCCTACCGGCCTCGATCACGGACAAGTACTTGCGGGCGCTGGGACTGAAATAGGTTGAACGTATTGCGACGCTTCGCGGAAGCGTTCTTCGGAGGATCGCATCATGGTTCGCGCCCGCAGCGGAAAAGCGCTGATTCGTCGCCGTAAGCGGCTCCACAAGCTGACCAAGGGCTTCCGTCTTGGCCGACACAATCTGGTTAAGCAGGCCAAGATCACGCTCCAACGCGCCGGCGTGTTCGCGTTCCGCGACCGCCGCGTCCGCAAGCGGATGTTTCGCCGACTCTGGATCGCCCGCGTCAACGCCGCGTGTCGGGCACTCGGCACGCGCTACAGCGAATTGATCGCCGGGTTGCAGCGGGCGTCGGTGGCCCTCGACCGCAAATCGCTCTCGGAAATCGCCATCCACGACCCGGACACGTTCGCCAAGATCGTCGAGTTGGCGAAGAAGCACATGCCGAAGCCAGCCACAGTCGGCTGAGGCGTGAACCCGCACACGTCGAGACTCGTCCCGGTTGTCGTATGGACTTGTAAGGTGGGACGAGCGGTAGCGAAGTCCCACCGCAAACCCGCAAACGCCCGAGCGTTCGCGGTGGGCCATAGGTACCGCTCGGCCCCCCGTACAAACCCACAATGGCGCACCCCCGCCCCCCCGCCCTCGCATGCC
>CAZNSL010000547.1:1990-4672 GCA_964574975.1 uncultured Alcaligenaceae bacterium
CTTCCGATCTTGAACCCGCACACGTCGAGACTCGTCCCACCTTACATCACCACTATGTCGACCGCCGACCTCACCGCCCTCGAATGCCGCGCTTCGGACGAACTTGCCGCCGCCTCCGACGCCGCCTCTCTCCAGACCTGGCACACCCATTACTTCGGCAAAGCTGGCGAAGTAGCCGTGGCCGTCCGCAAAGTCAGCGAGGTGCCGCCGGCGGAGCGCAAGGCATATGGCCAGGAAGCCAACCGCATCAAAGAGGCGCTCACGCGAAAGTACGAGACGGCTCTGGAGTCGGAGCGCGAACGCGCGCTGGAACGCGACCTGCAATCCGAACCACTCGACGTGACGCTACCTGGCCGGCCGCAGTCGCCAGGCGGGTTGCACCTCTCGACGAAAGTGCTGCGCCGCATTTACGCGATCTTCGCCGACATGGGTTTCCAGGTCTTCCGCAGCCGCGAAGTCGAGGATGACGATACGAACTTCGGCCTGTTGAACATGCCGGAACACCACCCGGCCCGCGACATGTGGGACACGTTCCACACGACAACGCCGGGCGTCTTGTTGCGGACGCACACGTCGCCGGGGCAAATCCACGTCATGCGACAGCTGTGCCCGCAGCCGATCCGCGTGATCCTACCGGGCATGTGCTACCGCTTCGAGCAAGTGACGACTCGCAGCGAGATGCAATTCCTCCAGGTCGAGGGGTTGGCCGTTGGCCCTGGCATCACGATGGCCGACTTGAAGGGAACGATCACCGCGTTCGCCCGCCGGCTGTTCGGGCAACAGAGGCAAGTGCGCATTCGGTCGAGTTACTTCCCGTTCACGGAACCGTCGATCGAGGTCGACGTGGACTGGCCGAAGGACGACCCGAATGCCGACCGGCTCACGAAGGGCACCGGCTGGCTGGAGATCATGGGCGCGGGCATGGTCCACCCGACGGTCTTGCGCAACGGCGGCTACGACCCGGACGCGGTCAGCGGATTCGCCTTCGGCATGGGGCCGCAGCGGATCGCCATGCTGCTGCACGCGATCGACGACATCCGCCTGTTCGCCGGCAACGACCTGCGGTTCCTGCGGCAGTTCTAGGGTTGGGCCGGCAGCACGTTCACCGTGCGTACCAGTGCGGGAAGGACGCCTCCCTTAAGCCCCGGCGGGGCGACCACGACCACGGCGATCGCGTGCGCGCCGGCCGCCAATGTTCCTAGTGCCACCTTGGCGTTACCCTCCGCGACCCGCACGGCGTTGCCGTCCGCAAAGGTCAACGGGACGATCGCGATCCGCGGTTCGCTGTCGTCCACCGTCACGCGCATGCGGACGGTCGGTGCCGACGCGGTCGCTTTTCCCGTGAAACGGACAGTCAGTGACACGACGACCTCGTCGGCGGTCGTCGGCTGCGCGGGTGTGACCTCGGCCGCCGTCACGCCGAAGGTGCCGGCGTACTTGCCGCCCGACTTGTACAGGCAACCCGCGGATGCCATAACCAAGACGGCCGCCAGGCCAGCGAGGGGTCGCATTGTGCCACTCCAGAATTTTTTTCGGATTTTGCTTGCATCACGATCCGACACGAGTATACTGCGGCCGTCCACGTAAATTCTTCGACTCGACACAGACTTGCTGAGGCTCGCTATGAGAAACCGTTCCCATCACCCCCTCTTGTACGCCGTCGTGTTGACGGCGTGCGGTGGCACATCGGTCGCATCCGCACAAACCGTCATCACCATGCCGGGCAACCCGATCGTCGGTGTCGCGGCTACGCCGGGCGGAATGACGAGTACCTTGGCAACCGTCGGTACGGTGGGGGGGCAGAACAACTATCCCGCCGCCGAGTCACCGCCCAATTCAATCGACGGTGTCCTCACCACCAAGTACCTGAACTTCGCCCAGGTCAACGTCGGGTTCATCGTCGAACCGTCTGCGATGTCGGTTCTGACTGGCTTCCGCATGGGCGCCGCCAACGACGCGACGGAGCGCGACCCGCTCACGATTACGATTGAGGGCACCAACAGCCCAAACCCGACCGTGACGCTCAACTCCGTGTGGAACCAGATTTACTCCGGTACGAGCGGCCTAGACACGGACCCGGGGCGCAACACGTTCGGTGCCCAGATCAGCATCGCGAATGCCACGCAGTACGCTAGCTATCGCGTCCTGGTGACTTCGGTCAGGAATCCTGGCACGGCCAATAGCATGCAGTTCAGCGAGATCGAACTGACCGCCGACGTGGTTCCAGAGCCGACATCGCTGGCGCTGTGCGGCGTAGCGGCCGCCGGAATCATCGCCCGCCGGCTCCGCCGCAAGGCGTAACGGCTAATGCAAGCAACGCGGCCCCGCCGACGCTGGTCGTCGGCGGGGCTTTTCGTTGCGCCGGCCGGTACAATGGCCGCGGAGGATGTTCGGCCATGCCCCGCGACCTGATACTCGGTACTGCCGGCCACATCGACCACGGCAAGACCTCGCTGGTACGCGCGCTGACCGGCATCGACTGCGACCGGCTGCCGGAAGAGAAGGCACGCGGCATCACCATCGACATTGGCTTCGCCGCCCTCAACCTCGGCGAATTTCGCCTCGGCATCGTGGACGTGCCTGGCCACGAGCGGTTCGTCAAGAACATGCTCGCCGGCGCGACCGGCATCGACCTCGCCCTCCTCGTCGTCGCCGCCGACGACGCAGTGATGCCTCAGACGC
>CAZNSL010000548.1:0-4669 GCA_964574975.1 uncultured Alcaligenaceae bacterium
CTCCAGAAGACCGTCACTTATTCTGTCTTCTCTCTGTGTCCTCTGTGACTCTGTGGTGAATGTCTTATTGCTCCATGACTTCCTTGCCCTTCTTGTCGGCCGCGTCCTGAATCTTGTCCTCGAACGACTTCAGCAGGTTTTGTACCTGGTCCTTGAACTTGGTCAGGTCATCCTCGGTGATGTCGCCGCCCTTCTCGGCGGCCTCCAGGCCCTTGTTGGCGTCGCGGCGGACGTTGCGACACGAGACCTTCGTCTCCTCGGCCGTCTTCTTGATCTGCGCCACCATCTTCGTCCGCTGCTCGCCGGACATGGCCGGCACCTGAAGGCGGATGATCTTGCCGTCGTTGTTCGGGGCCATGCCGAGGTTCGACGCGCGGATCGCCTTCTCGATTTCTTTGTGCGCCGCCGCGTCTCACGGCCGGATGACCAGTTGCGTCGGATCGGGCGTGCTGACCTGCGCGAGTTGCTTGATCGGCGTCGGCGAGCCGTAGTACTCGACGCGCAAACTGTCGAGCAAGGCTGGCGTCGCCCGGCCAGTGCGCAGGCCGCGCAGACCGTCCTTGAACACGGTGAGCGCCTTCTCCATGCGCTCCTCGGCGTCGAAGAGGATTTCGTCGGTGGTCATAGTGCATCAAGTGGTTAGTGGTTAGTGGTCAGTGGTCAGAAGACAGTCGTTGGTGGTCGGTCACAGCGGAGGCATTTGCAACGAACCACTAACGACTGACCACTCACCACTACTCTGATACCAATGTCCCGATCGGGTGCCCGGCGATGGCCCGCTCGATGTTGCCTTCGCGCTTGAAGTTGAACACCAGAATCGGCAGCTTCGCCTCGCGGCACTGGTCGATTGCGCCGATGTCCATCACCCGCAGGTTGTCGCGGACGACTTGCGTATAGGTCAGCTTATCGTAACGCTCCGCGTGCGGGTTCAGTTCCGGGTCGGCGCTGTAGACGCCATCGACCTTCGTCGCCTTCAGGAGAATGTCGGCCCCGAGTTCGCGGGCCCGCAGGGCGGCGGCCGAGTCAGTGGTCACGAACGGGTTGCCGGTGCCGCCGGCCAGAATGACGATTCGACCCTTCTCCAGGTGCCGCAGGCAGCGCCGGCGGATGTATGGCTCGGCGACACTATCCACCCGCAGGGCGGTCTGCAAGCGCGTCTGACAATTGAGCTTCTCCAGGGCTTCTTGCAGCGCCTGCCCGTTCATGAGCGTGGCGAGCATGCCCATGTAGTGGGCGGTCGATTCCTTGATGATATCGCCGCCAGCGGAGAACTGGGCACCCCGGAGGATGTTGCCGCCGCCGACGACCACGGCGAGTTGCACGCCCCGGTCGGCGACGCGCTGCACCTGTCGGGCGATGGCGAGCGTCTCGTCGATGGAGATGCCGGACTTGCCGGGCGGGCCGAAGCTTTCGCCGGAAAGCTTGAGGACGACGCGGCGGTACTTCGGCTGGAGAGCGTCCATGTGCGGCGGTTCCTGGGTTGTGGCGCCCGGTCGTTCAGGGAACTATTTTACGGACGGGCCACGAGTCCGGAAACGCCACGACCCCGGCGGGTTCGCCGCCGGGGCCGCAGGTGGGAGGGAACAGACGGTCACGCAGTCTCGGTTGCTGGCTCCGCCTCGATCTTCGTGCGGCGACGCAGTCGGTACGCGATGCCGGCAATGGCACAGACCGAAAGGACCGTGGCCGGCTCCGGCACCGGAGCGAACGAGACGCCACGGAAGGCCGTGAGGGCGGGTGCCGTGGCGAGTGTGACAAAGGCCGGGTCAAATGTGCCACCGCCCGGAGCAAGCAGGTCGTTGATGGAAACGAGGCGATTGGCGTTCGACTCCGTCGTCGTGGCGTACAGCGTCACGTTGTTACCGTTCTGGGTCGCGGTCAGCCCGCGCACGCCGCCGCTCGCTTGCGTTGCCGTACCGGTCGCGGCCCAGAGTGCCCCGTCGAATACCCAGCGCTGAATGCCGCCGTTCGGTGTGGCACGGTCATCGGCGACGTAGAGCGTGTCGAGGCCAACGACCGGATTCGAGGGACTATCGAGACCAACGTACCCGTAATGGCTCGACCCAGTGATGGTGGCGGGGAACCCTGGCAAGATTGTGGCCGTTTGTCCCGTCGTCGTCGGCAGGCCCGTGCCGATTGTGCTGACGCCGATGAACGGGCTGCTAGCCGAACTCGTGTAAAGTTGGCCGTTGATGATGTTGGCGACGCGGGTGTTGGTCGGCGAACTCGACAGTTGTCCCGACGTAGTCCCCGATCCGACCGCGTGATACTGGACACCGCCATTGCTCCCGGTCGTCCAGTAATCCACACCATTCGTAGTTATCGCCGAGCGGATATTGCCGCCAGCGTAGGCGGTTGCCCCGAGCAGAGAAATCGAAGTGGACACGTTCGTGTCAATTTGGACGACTTCCCGTTGTGCCGCTGACGCGACAACGCCGGGGGTACCCGGCGCGGCATTATACGCCCCGAACGTGACACTCAGGCCATCCGTCGAACGGCTCAAAAAGCCCTCCGATGTCGAAGACCCGGCGAGCGAAATGACGGTGCCGGAAATATTCGTTGATCCCAGCGGCGCGCCGGCGATCGTGAACCGGTCGAGGTTGACTTGCGCCGACGTTCCGCTCAGCGCGGTCACACCATCACCGACTCGAATCACCCAAAGGTCGCCCGACGCGGGTTGCGCGAACGTCGAACCGGCCATTCCCAAGGCTATCGCAACCGCGAGGCAGCGGCTAAACGCGAGGTGGCGAGCCATCGAGTCCTCCTTCCTGCAGGATCAATCCGGGTGCCTGACTCGTGTCAGCAGTCGAACGAGGAATCGTGGTTATACGGCAACGCTTCGGGCCATGCAAGAAAAAACTTCGAGAATTTCTCAAGTGCGACCGACCGCTGTCCGAAGGGCTGGCGCCCGTGCTTTCCGTTGGGTCGCTTTGGTAGGTCCCGCCTGCCGGGCGGGGCCCGAAGCGACGTCGGTCCCGCCCCGCAGGCGGGACCAACCAATGTCCGCATCTCACGCGCGGGCGCGGGCCGCCACCGCCCCCGCCCCGGTCATCCGACCTTTCTCGACGGTCAGCATTCGTGGGTATAGCGCCACCGTCGGGCAGATGTGAGCCGGGAGCGCGTACACCACGTCGCCGGGTTTGTACCGGCTGGCGTCGGCCGTTTCGACAACCAGGTGTTCCTCGTTGTGCGCGACCGCCTCGTTCGGCGGGAAATCCAGGAGCCGTACCCGCTGCCCGGCCGGTGGATCGGCGGCGACGGCCTTCGTGCCCAGGTCCAGCGTCACCCGCGTTGGCGTTGGCCGGCTGACGACCCGCGTCAGTAGCACCGCCGCCGGTTCGAAGCCGGGCAGGTCCGGGTAGCGCTCGCTGTAGCCGTGGTCGTGCAGGACGAAGGTGCCGGGGGAACATTCCACGCCCGCATCGGGCAGCGCGGCGTGGATCGGGAACGTCGGCGTGCCGCCGAGGACCAACCGCGGCACCGGCAGCCCGCGCCGCTCCAGCGCGGCGCGGAACTGCCGCACCGGGCCGAGAAGTTCCTCGACCGCCGCCGCCCGCTCGGCCCGGTCGATTTGCCGGTTGTGCCCGTCGTAGACGTGCAGCCCGCCCGGCCGCAGCCCCGGCAGCGCCGCAAACGACGCGTACAAATCGAACGCCTCGTCGCCGAGCGGCATGCCGGTGCGGTGCTGTCCCACATCCACATCGAGCAACACGTCCACGGCCTGCCGTGCGGCGACGACGGCGTTGGCCAGTTCGCGCACCGCTCCAGCATCGTCGGCGACGACAGCGAAGCGCGTGGCCGGGTGCGCCCCGACGAGTTCGGTGAACCGTCGCAAGTTCGGCCCGACGAGCGGGTACGCGATCAGCACGTCGGGCGCGCCGGCCTCGGCGAGCACGGCCGCCTCGGCGAGCGTGGCGCACTTGTGCTTGGTAATGCCGAGATCGACGCCGAGGCGGACGATCTCGCGCGTCTTGTGCGTCTTGGCGTGCGGCCGGAGGCGCTCCGGGCCGCCGGCTGCCTTGACGGCGTGTTTGAGGTTGGCCTTCACGACCGCGGGGTAGACGAGTAGCGCCGGGCTGGCCACGGCTGCGGCGTCGGCGAGTCGGTAGTCGTGCATGGTGCAAATCATAGGTCGGCGGCGGGCGTCGTCTTCCCTATACCGACTACTCGTAACCATTTGACCTCAGGAGAGACCGAACATGGCCGACGATCCGAAGCCCCCGATGCCGCCCGCCGAGGGCACGGCCGCGCCGCAGCAGCCGGTGCAAATCCCCGTGGACGCCGACAACCTCGTGGCGACCTACGCGAACTTCTTCCGCGTCACCGGCACGCCGGAGGAGTTGGTCCTCGACTTCGGCCTGAACACGCAGCAAGTGAACGCGAGCGGCCAGCCGGAGGCGGTGAAGCTGACGCAGCGGCTGACGATGAGCTTCTACACGGCCAAGCGGCTGCTGAACGCGCTCCAGTGGGCGGTGAGCCGCTACGAGACGAACTTCGGCGTCCTGGAGACGGACTTCCAGAAGCGGATGCGCACGCCGCCGGGCGTCCGCCCGCCGGGGAGCTGAGCGCGTCTGGATCATAGCCTCTTGTAGGGTGGGACGAGTTTTTCGAGTCCCACCGCGAACGCTCAGCCGCTGAGGCGTCGCGGTGGGGGGCGGAAAAAAAGGGC
>CAZNSL010000549.1:0-4668 GCA_964574975.1 uncultured Alcaligenaceae bacterium
GTTCGTCCTCGCGCTCGACGGAGCCGTCGTCGCCGACGACAACTTCGCCAACTTGCTGCTCGATGTCGCCCTGTTGCGCAGTCTGCGTATCGGCGTCGCTATCGTCCACGGAGCCGGGTACCAGATCGAGCGACTCGCGGCCGAGTCGGGTACGACACCATCGAACGTCGACGGCACAGGCGTCACCGACCCCACAACCTTCGCCCTTGCTCTGACGGCCGCCAACCGCGTGACGCACCAGGTCCTCGAGGGATTGACGGCCGTTGATCTCCGGGCCGCAGCGGGCAATGCGATCGTGGCCCACCCGGCCGGCATCCTCGGTGGCGTGGACCACCAATTGACCGGCCGCGTCGAGCGTGTGGACACGGTCCTGCTTCAGTCGCTTCTGGAACACGATGTCGTGCCCGTGGTGCCACCGCTCGGCTGGGACGGCGAGGGCAAGACCTACCGGCTCAACTCCGACGCGGTGGCCGTCGAGGTGGCACTTGCCCTCAAGGCCGCGAAGCTCATCTACTTCGGCAATCAATCCGGCATCGAGCGCGGCGGCGACTTGCTGCGGCAGTTGAGCGTTGGCGAGGCAGAATTGCTCGTCAAACGATACCCACACGAACTTGCCGGCGGCTCGCTATCGAAACTGTCGCACGCCGTCCGGGCGGCCCGGGGCGGCGTGCCGCGCGTCCACATCATCGACGGCCGCGAGGAAGAAGGCCTGCTCGGTGAAGTATTCTCGACTCGCGGTATCGGTACGCTCGTCTACGCCAACGAGTACCAGGCGATCCGTCCGGCGCGGAAGAAGGACGTTCCCGCCATCCACAACTTGATTCAGCAGGGCGTCGCCAACGAGGAGTTGTTGCGGCGTAGCCGGGCCGAGATCGAGCGTGGCGTGCACGACTACTTCGTCTTCGAGGTGGACCGCACGCCGGTCGCGTGCATGGCCCTGCACCCCTTTCCCGATACGCAGCAGATGGAGTTGGCCTGCGTCTACGTCGCCGAGGCATACGCGAATCAGGGCATCGGCGGCAAACTCGTCCAGTACGCCGAGGCGTCAGCGCGGGCACGCGGGGCCGAGCAACTGTTTTGCCTTTCGACGCAGGCATTCAACTTCTTCGCCCACCGCGGCTTTGCGCCCGGCGGACCCGACGATCTGCCACCGGCGCGGCGCGAACGCTACGACAAGAGTGGCCGACGGTCGCAAGTGTTGGTCAAACGACTCGGCCCAACGTCGTCAACGTAACGGTCGTGACGACTGCGCGGTTTGCCATCCGGCGGCCCAGGATTGCGGGACGGTAAACCGCGGCGGAACGCCGCACTACCCGTCGATAGTCATTCCGGTCGTTCACCCGGAAGGAACCCGCACAATGGCCAACTTCTACCTCCTGCCGCCTCGCGGCGAGGTCGCCCGTCGCTTCGCCGACTTCCTCGAACTGTGGTTCCCTGGCATGCCCCAGCCGGGCGACGAGGCGGCCGACGACCTCGCCGCTGTTGCCATGCGATACGACGCAGCCTATGTGGTCTACGCGGACGAGTTGAACGCCGACGTGGAACTGCCGCGCACCCTGGCCGCCGACTTCGGCGCGGAACCTGGCGACCGCGTGATCGACATGCGCGCCGGGCCGTCCGCCGGGAGTCGGGCTCGAGTGGCCGTGCTAAACCTGTCGCCCTTGCGACGGTCGGCTTGATAGAATGATCGCATCCGACAACAAACCGACGGACGCGTGACTTCATGAGCCATCCCGCCGAAGACCCTTGGACACGACTGGCCCGCGAACTCGGCATCGAAGCCGGCCCCGCACCGGAACCACCCGCGGCGTCGCCCCCGGTCGTCGAACCGCCCGACGTCGAACTACCTGAGTCGGAGCCCGAACCGCCGGTCGTCGCTGAGGTGGAGCCACCCACCCCGGCCCGCCGAGGTCGTCGACGCGCCGCCAAGGAAGTGGAACCAGCCGCCGAAGCCGAGGCAGCGCCAAAGCGATCGCGTCGGGCCAAGGCGGTTACGCCGGAACCCGACGTTGCCACTGAGGAGGTCGTGGGCGTTGTCGAAGCCGAGGAACCAGTAACCGGAGTTGCTGCCGCGGCCGAAACCGTGCCAGACGAAGGCGACTTCGAAGTGATCGGCGAAGACGGTCAGCCCGTCAAGCGGCGACGCCGACGGCGTTCGCGCCGCGGCGGCAAGAAAGAGGTCGCGGCTGTTGCGGCCGGCGATGCTACCGCCGGGACGGCAGTCGAGCCAACAGTCGACGACGACGAACCGGAGGAGGAGGTCACGTCTTCGCAATGGGACATTCCGAGTTGGAACGACCTGATCGCGTCGCTCCACCGGCCGTGATCGATAGCGATCGAAGGGGAGACGTCGTGGCCGACGCCATCATCGACATCGTCGGTCAGGAAGACCTGCCACTCATCGTGGAACTGTACAACCAGATTTACCGCCCGTCGCGCGACGCGGCCTCGGTCCAGCGGCGATTCCTGGGGCGGCATAATGTCCTACGCATGGTCGCCCGCGTCAATGACCGGCCGGTCGGTTTCTTTATCGGCTTCGAGGTAAAGCCAACGACCTTCGGCACCTGGTTCTACGGCGTCCTGTCCGATTTCCGTAGGCAAGGGATCGCCACGCAGCTCATGGAGGCCGTCCATGCCTGGGCTGGCGAAGAAGGCTACGAATCGGTGCGGATGGAGTGCCACAACGCCGCGCGACCGATGTTGCACCTGGCCATCGCGCGGGGCTACGATGTCACCGGCATCCGCTACGAACACGAACGGGCCGACAACCTCATCATCTTCGAGAAGGTGCTGACCACCGCTTAGCGACGCTTCGCAGGCGCGGTCGTCATACCGTAGTACGCAGCGGCGGAGCGTCCCGAAACGGGTGGGCGCAAGGTGAGAAAGTTCCTGAGGAGTCGCGGCCCTTCGAGCGTCAGAAAGCTCTCCGGGTGGAACTGGACGCCGTGGAGCGGCCAGTGCTTGTGCCGCACGCCCATGATCTCGCCCTCGACCGTCCAGGCGCAGATCTCGAAGTCCGGGTGATGAAACGTTTCGCGCCGGATGACGAGACTGTGGTAGCGCGTCGCCTCGAACGGGTTCGACAGGCCCTCGAACACGCCCCGGTCGTCGTGGTGGACCGGCGATGTCTTGCCGTGCATGACCCGTACGTTGCGAACCACTTCGCCGCCGAAGACGTGACCGATGCACTGGTGACCCAGGCACACACCAAGGGTTGGCACCGTTGCCGCGAACCGTTCAAGGACCGCATTCGAGACGCCGGCCTCGCTCGGCGTACACGGACCCGGCGAAATGACGATGTGGTCCGGATTCATCGCCGTGACCTCGTCGAGCCTCACCTGATCGTTGCGGCGCACCTCGACGATCAACGCCGGGTCGATCTCGCCCAAGCGCTGGACGAGGTTGTAGGTGAACGAATCGTAGTTGTCGATGAGCAGGAGCATCTCGAATCTGAGATCTCAAATCGCGTTTCACGCCTGCTTGTCGGGGATCGCCTGGGCGCTGTTCATTTTCGCGTTGAACTTCGCCTTCGCCTCGGACGGATCGATCTTCGTCAGATAACTTTCCGACGCGGTGATGTCGTACCATGCGCCGTCCTGAAAGTCGACGATCGCCTTGCCGTTCCAGTTCACCGTCACCACGCGCCCGACCGTCTGGCCGAAGCGAGCCAACTCCGGAACGGCCGCATTGGCCCGAACGTACTGGTCCGTCCACTCGACTTTGAGCGACTCGATCCGGGTAGGGGACAGGTCTTGCATAGAGCCTCGCGGGGTGGAGCGGGTAAGTGCATCATACGCCACGGAACGCCTGTCGGCCGTGCGGCGGTGTCGCGGGGAAATCGAGCTGTTTGACGAACCGGCACGCCTCGTCCGCGCCGAAGTCGCGCGCCATCCCCTCGTCGCGCCAATCGACGGACATGGGGCCTTCGTAGCCGACCTCATTGAGCGCCCGGACGAAACGTTCCCAATCGACTCCGCCGCGACCGGGCGAGCGGAACTCCCAGCCACGCCGCGGATCGCCGTAAGGCAGGTACGAGTTCAGGAGACCCGTCCGACCGTCCAACGATACGGTGGCATCCTTGACGTGGACGTGGTAGATGCGATCGGGGAATGCCCGAACGAACGCCGCTGAGTCGATGCCCTGCCAGTGCATATGGCTTGGATCGACGGTGAAGCCGAATTCCTCGCGGCCGTCGAGTGCCTGGAGCGCCCGCTCGGCGCTGTACAGGTCGAAGGCGATTTGGCCGGGGTGAACCTCGAAGGCGAAACGTACGCCGGCGTCGCGGCAAGCGTCGAGGATCGGGTGAAACCGGCGGGCGAAGTCGGCAAACGCCGCGTCAACGACGCCCTCGGCGGGTGCGGGGTAACCAGCGACGTACGACCACGCTGCCGAACCAGTGAAGCCGCTGACCGTCGCTGCGCCGAGTTGCTGCGCGACGCGCACTGTTGCGACGAGCTCGGCAGCGGCCCGCTCGCGTACGCCCTCCGGGTCACCGTCGTCCCAGACGTAATCGGGGACGAGAATCCGGTGCCGCTCGTCGATCGGGTCGCAAACGGCCTGGCCGACGCGGTGGGCGCTGACGACCGGCACTAGCAAGTCGTGCGATGCCATCAGAGAGGCGCGGTCGGCGCAATACGGCGACCGTGACGGGAAATGACCGATTGTCAG
>CAZNSL010000550.1:0-4650 GCA_964574975.1 uncultured Alcaligenaceae bacterium
TGCGAAATCTGCGGATAAATCAGTACGCTCCCTTGCCCGCGAGGACCGCGGGGATGGTGCGCACTAGGAGCTTGAAGTCGAGCCACAGGCTGCGGGTATCGACGTACTTGACATCAAGCTGCACCTGCTTCTCGAACGGCAAGTCGCCGCGGCCCTCGACTTGCCACAGGCACGTCAGGCCGGGGGCCACCTCCAGGCGACGGAGTTGCTCCGGCGTGTACTGGTCCACCTCGCGCGGCAAGGGCGGCCGTGGGCCGACCAGCGACATGTCGCCCATCAGAATGCACCACAACTGTGGCAACTCGTCGATCGAGTACTTGCGGATGAACCGGCCGATGGGCGTTACCCGTGGGTCGCGCTTCATCTTGAACGTGATGCCGTCGCCACCGTGGTGGTTCTGGCCCTTCACCTTCTCGAGCAGTTCCTCCGCGTTCACGACCATCGAGCGGAACTTTGGGAATCCGAAGCAGCGGCCGCGGTGGCCCACACGGGTCTGCCAAAACAGAATCGGCCCGCCGTCGTGCCGCTTGATGAGTGCGGCGATGACTACGAGCAGCGGCGAGAGTGCGGCCGTCAGCAGGACGGTTCCGACGAGGTCGATGGCCCGTTTGACCGGCTCAACTTCGCCGGCTAGGCGCCGCCACAAGGTCTCGCGGACGACTTGCTCGCGCACGGCCGGTTCGAGGTGACGTAGAGCGCGACGGTCGAACGCGGGGTACGGCGGACCGAAGTAGCGCGACTTCCGATTCTTACGTCGCTCGATCGGGTGGGTTGACGCAGGCGGGACGATGAGCGATTTGGGCGGCGACAGGGTGTTCGGCATTGGTGTTCCTGGGCAGGCATGGGCAGCGCCTCGCTGACCCGGAGGGGGTGACCGTCCGAAGTCAGGAGTCGATTTCGCCCGACGAACCGCCACGCCTGGACGAATAATCCGGCCGGGCCAAAATCTCCTCCAAATCCGTTCTGGGAGATAGTGCCGTCCCAAACGACGGCGTCGATTGGCAGGTTAGTGAAATCGGGCAAGATTTAACGTCGGGAATCGGGCGGTGGTCGGCAAGGAAAAAATCGATTCTTTGGGCTACGAGACCTGTTCGGTCTGTCGCGAACGTGACGTATGCTCCGGTTAGAGCGGTCGTCAGAGTTGATACATGATAGCAGGCCCGGCAAGGCAGTCGAGGAGACCGCTTCGGTCGACCGGGCAACCTAAACTCGACCAACGGCTGGACGGAAAAATCGCAAGGCTTTGCCTTCCCTTCCAGCCGTTCGGGCGCGATGATGGCATGTGTGCCCGGAGACACTGAGAACGGTTATGTCCACGCCGAACGAATTGGCCCGCCTCGACCCGTCGCCGGCCGTGCCCGCAGTGCCGGCCAACCCGGCGGGCGCGCTAGCGTTGCCGCCCGCGTTCGGCTTCTCCGCTCTCCCACCTGAACAGCCGTCGTTATTGTGGACCGTGGTGACGCGCCACGCTAAGTTTCTGGTCGCCTTCGCACTCCTCGCCCTCGGCGCAGCGTACATCCTGGGCCAGACGTACGGCAAGCCAACGTGGCAGGCCGAAGGGGCATTGATCTACCAGGCGATCCCACTGACGGACGCCCAGGCGAAGGTGTACACACGACCGCCAGAAATCGGCTCGCTCGCCGTGTGGTTATCGGATCGCGAACTGGTTGGGAAGGCCCTGGCGGAGTTTGCGCCGGGTACGTCCGTGGACGATTTCCTGGCCAAGAACCTCAAGGTCGGGCAGCCGTCGAACACGCAGTGGATCACGGTGTCTGTGACCTGGCCGAACCGCGATGCGGCGACGAAGATCGCCAACCGCCTGATGGAGTTGGCGGCCGACCGGGTTGTCGAAGTCCGCAAGGACACGATGCTGCGACTGGCGCGGCAGGCCGCACAACAGGAGCGGGCCACCGCCCAGGACGACGAACGGTTTTGGGCCGAACGCACCCGCGAGATTCAGGCGAAGGTTCGGGCGGGAACGCCGACCCTCGACACGGACCAGTCGACACTGACCTACCGCATGCACTTGAACGATCAGTTGCGGACCGAACGGGCCGAACTGAACCGACTGGAGGAGCAACTGCGGCCCAAGAAGGTGGAACTCGACGGCCTCCGCAAGCTGGCCAGCAAGCAGGTCATCAGTGCCGTCGAGTTCTCGCGTGCCGAGAGCGAATTGCGTCAGCTCAAGATCAAAATCAGCGCCACCCGCGAACAGATCCAGGCGCACGAAGAGGATTTGGCCACGCTTCCGGTGAAGGTCGCCGAGACGGAACACTCGCGGCACGCCCTAGCGGTGCGGCGCAGCTCCGAAAACGTGCGGAAGTTGGATCAACTGGCCACCGCCAGTGCGAACGGCCGGTTGCCGGCCAGCGGCTTCCTCCAGGGGATGGATGCCCGGGAACTCGCCGTTAAGGCCGAGGCCCGCACCGGCGACAAGCCCTACGCGTCGAGCAAGAAACAAGTCGCCGCGATTGCCTTCATGGTGCTGATGGCCCTCGCATTCGGGCTGCTGTTGGCCTATGACCGTTACGCCCACCCGCCGCAGCCGTCGGTGCCGGCCAGGTCGCCGGCCGAGCTGCCACCGGGGCCGGTGCGGGCCAGCGTCGTGCGGGTGGCGCGGCGCGATGGCAACACCGAGGAGGTGACTATCACTCGCGTCGAGACCGACCGGCTCGGCGTGCGCATCGATCAATGGCTCAAGCCGCCGGAATCGAGCGATACCCCGCCGAACGGCCCGCTGACGATCGACGCCGAGGGCCAGGTAGTCGATCCGCCGCCCGGTACCGGCGACGACCCGGCTCACCTGGCAATGCGGATTCATCAGTGGTTGGAGAAGTACTGACGTTGCCAGCCCGGAGCGCTAGCGACGGGTGAAGCGTCCCGTCGCTTGCGCTCCGGGCTGGCACCGTTAGCGCGAGACCGCTTTCCGAACTACGAACCATAGGTTCCGCACGTAGCGCCCGCCTAATCGTCGCGGGTCGCGCACCAGGCGGTAGGCCCACTCCAGCCCGACGCGTTGTAGCCAACGTGGGGCGCGGCTCTGGCGACCGGCCACGAAGTCGAGCGTCGCCCCGGCCTGGATCGTCACCGGCACGCCGAGCGTGCGGAAGTGTTCGGCCATCCACAGTTCGCCACGAGGCATGGCGAACGCGAGGACGATGATGTCGGCGTTGGCGGCCCGGACGCGCACGGCGAGTTCGGCGATTTCGTCTGGCGACAGCTCGCGGAACGGCGGCGACTCGATGCCGGCGACCTGCAAGCCGGGGTTACGTTCAGTCAGCCGGTGGGCGGCCTCGACGGCGACGCCAGGGGCCGCCCCGTAGAAGTAGACGCGCCAGCCGCGCTGGGCCGCCAGCCGGCAAACAGCGGGCACCAGGTCGCTACCTGCGACGCGCTCCGGCAGCTTGCCGCGGGCCGCCCAAACAAGCGGCATGCCGTCGGCGACGACGAGCGATGCCCCGCGGTTGACCTCCCGGAGCCGCGGGTCGTCCTCGGCGAGCATGGCGTAGTGGACGTTGGCCGTGACCATGTACCGGGGTGTGCGGTCGGCGACCCAGGCGGCGATCAGGTCGAGCGTTTGCGCGAGCGTCACCGGAGCGAGGGACAGGCCCCAGACTTCGACGGGAGCCGGTGGGGAGGTGGGTTGGCTCATGGGCGCGCGGGTCGCCGTGGTCGTGGTCAATTACCGCACGGCCGAACTGGCCGTGGGGTGCCTGCGCTCGCTCGCCGGCGAGGCCGTCGAGCGCCTCGTCGTGGTGGACAATGCTTCCGGCGACGGCTCCTCGGAGCGCTTGCGCGACTCCTGCCGGGCGTGCGGGGCCGAATTCCTGCCGCTGGCGGTCAACGGCGGGTTCGCGGCCGGCAACAATGCCGCCCTGCGACCGATTCTAGCGTCACCCGACCCGCCGGACTACGTGCTCCTGCTCAACCCCGACACGGTCGTCCGCCCCGGCGCGGTCGCGGCTCTGGCCGACTTCCTCGAAACTCACCCGCACGCCGGCGTTGCCGGCAGCCGACTCGAAGACTCGGACGGCACGCCGCAGCGCTCCGCGTTCCGCTTTCCGAGTGTGGCCGGCGAGTTCGAGAACGGCGTGCGACTCGGCATTGTCTCGAAACTGTTGGCGCGGCATGTGGTCGCACCGCCGCCGCGGGGCGACGCCCACCGCTGCGACTGGGTCAGCGGGGCGAGCTTGATGGTCCGCCGCGAGGTCTTCGCTCAGGTCGGCCTATTGGACGAAGGCTACTTCCTCTACTACGAGGAGGTGGACTTCTGCCGGCGGGCGGCGGCCGCGGGCTGGCAGTGCTGGCACGTCCCGGCCAGCCGCGTGGTACACTTGGTTTCGGCGAGCACGGGCCTGGACGGCGGCGGGCCGAAGCGGCGGACGCCGGAATACTGGTTCGCGTCGCGGCGGCGGTACTGGTCGAAGCATTTCCGTCGTCGGGATGCGCTCCTGGCCGACGCGCTTTGGGCCGCCGGCCGGGCGACCTGGCGACTGCGCCGACCGCTCCAGCGCAAGCCCGATACCGACGCCCCGCACCTGCTGGCCGATTTCGTCCGCAATATCTTATCGCCCCCGACGCATGGATAACGTCCATCCCCTCATCAACGACCTGGACGCCCCGCCGCCGGAAATCACCGACGACGACGCG
>CAZNSL010000551.1:0-4645 GCA_964574975.1 uncultured Alcaligenaceae bacterium
TCGCCGACTTCGACCACCACCGGGCAACTCGCCGGTTTGCCAAGCATTCGCACCTGACGGAGGCCGACATTTTCGACGCGATATACAACACGCAACTCGAAGACGACTTCGAGGCGGGCCGCATCGGTGCGGACGAGTTCGTTGCGCGGGCAATGTCGCTCATCGCCTACCGCGGGCCTTCGGACCAATTCGTCGCCGAGTTCGTGGACATCTTCACACCCAATGCCGACATTGTGGCACTGATTCCCCGGCTAGCCGGCAAGTACCGTCTCGTGCTGGCCAGTAACACCAACGTGCTGCACGCCGGCCACTTCCGGCAGCAAATGGCCGACACAATCTCACACTTCCACGCGTTTGGGCTGAGTTACGAGGCGGGAGCACGGAAACCGCACCCAGCGTTCTACGCGCACTGCCAGGCACTCGCGGACGGGCCACCGACTGGCAGCCTGTTCATCGACGACCTCGGCGCAAACGTCGAGGCTGCGTGTGCGTTTGGATGGCGCGGCGTGCAATTCATATCGGTCGAGACTCTGCGACACGACTTGCACTGGGCAGGCGTGGACGTTTAGCGACGCATCGGAGTACCGTCGCTAAACCAACTGCATGTCCCAGTTCCGCGTCTTTCAATCGCTGCGCTTCGCGGTCTTCCGCAACGCGGCCCGGCTCCTGATCGGACAATCGCGACTACGACTCGTCACGATCCTGTTGGCGAGTCTGTTGATCGCGGGCACTGTATTCGCCGGAGCGTTCGAGGGGTTTCTGCTGCTCAAGCGGCAGAACATCCCGTTCGCCGGCCGGCTCGTCGGCATGTTGTTCGATTTCCTGTTCCTGGCACTGGCCGTGTTGCTGGTTTTTTCGGGTGGCATCATCCTCTACAGCAGCTTGTTCACGTCGCCAGAGACGGCATTCCTTCTGTCGACGCCGGCGCGGGCCGACCAGGTATTCGCGTACAAGTTTCAGGCATCGGTCGCGTTTAGTTCCTGGGCCTTCCTGCTCATGGGCTTGCCGATCCTCGTCGCCTACGGCCTCGTCTTCGCCGTGCCCTGGGCGTACTACGCACTCCTCCCGGTGTTCTTCGGCGGATTCCTCTTGGTGCCGGGGTCGGTTGGTGCAATCGGCTGTTTTTTCGTGGTGAACATCGCCCCACAGCGGCGCAAGCAGGTGCTAGCCGGTGTCATCGCGGTGGTCGCGATCGCGGCAGCGTGGTGGACTTATCGCACGGCCCGCGACGCGGTTCGTACGCCCGGCGCGACCCGCGACACGCTGCAATGGCTCGACCGCCAGTTCGCCTTCGCTGGCAGCAAGCTGGTCCCCAGCCACTGGATGACCCGCGGCATCCAAGCGGCGGCTCGCGGCGACTGGACCGAGGCGGCGTACCCGCTGACGCTCCTCTGGGCCAACGGACTGATGCTCTACCTCGGTGCGGCATTGGCGGCGAGGATCTTGTATCGTCGCGGCTACAACCGTCTCGCCACCGGCGGCGATCTACGACGCCGCTACGGCGGCCGCTGGATGGACGACGCCCTCGACCGTGCGCTGTTCTTTATCGACCGGAAGACGCGGCTCCTCATCGTCAAGGACTTCCGCACCTTCCGCCGCGACCCAGCGCAGTGGGCGCAAATCCTGATCTTCGCCGGACTGATGCTTCTCTACTTCGTCAACTCGCCGCAGTTCTACCAGTCCGACCGCGGCCGCGGCTTTCAGCACGTCATCGGTTTCACGAATCTGCTGGCGACGGCGATGCTCATGTGTGCCTACATGAGCCGGTTCGTTTACCCGATGCTAAGCTTGGAAGGACGGAAGTTCTGGATTCTCGGCCTCATGCCCCTGGAGCGCGAGCGTCTGTTGCGCGGAAAGTTCGCGTTTGCGGCGACTGGTTCCATCATCATCGGCGTGGCGTTGGTGACTATCAGCGACGCACTGCTAGGTATGCCGGCCGTCGCGTTCGCACTGCACTTGCCTACCGTCGTCGTACTGGCGGTCGGTTTGAGTGGCTTGAGCGTCGGCATGGGCGCGGCGCTCCCGAACTTCCGCGAGAGCGATCCGTCGAAGATCGCCGTCGGTTTTGGCGGGACGATGAACCTGGTCGCCGGGTTGCTCTATCTACTGACGGTCATTGCATTGATGGCAGGTCCGCTCCACTTGGCGATCGGCCTGAGCGGTGATGAAGGGCTACCGCAGAGGGCCGTCCCGTGGGTGGTTGTGGGCGCAATGGCGGGAATCGCCGTTGGTGCAGCCGGCACGTTGGTGCCACTGCGAATCGGCACGCGGGTATTGAACGCGATGGAATTCTGACCGCTAGCCCTTGGACGATTTGCGTTTTGCTGGCGGCTTGTCCTTTGCAGGTGGGGCTTCATGCAGAATCGTGACGGCCGTCACGAGCGGTTCGTCCCGACGGGAGACCTTGGACAGCGTGACGCGGACGACGGTGCCGGCCTTCAGGTCGGTCAACTCCGCTTTGTAACCGGGCAGCGTCACTGGCGCGCGGAGTTTCGCAATCTCGTCTGCGGAGTATTGACGCGGTCGGCCGTTCGGCCCCATCGGCAGGTCGCGGAAGCGGATGGTCGCCTTTTCTGCGAAATCGAGTTCGTAGTCGTGTTCGACCAGCTTGAGTCGAGGCCGGCGAGTACTCGAACCGCTCTTGCCGATTTCGACCTGCGCGATCTGTACGACGATCGACTTGTCGGACGCCTTGACGACCTTGCAGACAACTTCGCCAGCCCGCCGCAATTGTGACTGACTGGAAGGCACCGATGAAGGCTTATCGTCGGCCGCCATCGGCCCTGCGAACGACAACCCAACGATGAGCACGAAACAGCCGAGGAACAGACGCATCGCGTGCGACTCCGGACGCCGAATTACCGGTCCTTCTTCGGAGGCCCCTTTGGCTCGCCTCGCCCGCCCCTGCCAGTGGCCGCTCGGTCGTCGCTCATGATAGTCACCCGGACGACGACCAACACGTCTTTTTCGCCGCCCTTGCTCTTGGCGGCCGGCCTCTTGGGGCCGCTTTCCTTGACGCGACCCAGAACGACTTCGACGACCTGGCCCTTCTGGATCTCGTTCGCGTTGCTGGCAAAACGATCCTTGAACTTCGGAACCCGCAGCTTTTGCAGTTCGGGCCCGACGATCTTTTTCACCTTGCCGTTATCGTCCACAGTCTCGGGGTGGATTCGTGTGAGGTATTGCACGTCCTCAGCCAGCGTCAACTCCTCGACCTTGGCGAATCGGCCGTACCCAACCTCGACGTGCAATTCTGACTTGTTGCTATCGATTCTCTTGACCCGACCGTAGACCGTCGGACCTTCCACATACTTCTTCGCCGACGGGCTTGATCCGGCCTTGGTCGCGGGAACTGGCTGCTTGTCCTTCGCCCGAACGGGCGAATCGCTCTTCTTGACCTCGCCCTTGGTGTTGCCGGCATCCGGCTTCTTTGGCTCGTCGTCGGCGGCGAGTACGGGCAGGCACGCGACGAGCGCGAACGTGGGCAGCCAACAGACGCAGCGGCGCATAACTTTAGCTCCCGTATGAAAAAATGGAGCGTTCGAGCTTGCTCTGTCGGTTGGACGCAGCCGGAGCGTCGCGGGTTCCGCGGCAGCGCCACCTCACTGGAGTGGCACGTCCTTGAACGCGAACGGTACCAGGATGGTCGCCGGCCGCTTGCCGAAGGCAACTAGGCGGACACCCTCGCCGGCACGGTGGCGGAACGTCACTTCCACCTGATATTTTCCGCCGATGCCGTTGAGGGCGATTCGCTCCCACGACCCACTAGCGACTTCCAGTTGCCGGCCATTCGCGTCGTCCAGGCTCAAACCGGCATACTGACGCGTTCCTGCCGGAAGCGTCGGGGACTTCATCCCGATCAGGAGGTTCGCCCCGCGGCGGACGATGGCATTGTTGAACTGTGGTATCTGCGGTTCACCGGGCCCCGTGGCCAGTGACACGGCCGGCGGCACATCGAAGTCGATCGTGTACCGGGTTCCCGTTTCGGTGCGCTCGACCGAGTCGATCCGGCCGTTGACGCCACACGGACTGGTGAATGCTGTGCCGGCCAGCCCGCGCGCGTCGGCCGTTGCGATCGTATCGTCGATAACCGCATCGACGGCGAGGTGCCCACGCAGTTCGGACAGACTTTGCGACGGCTGATCGCCCTGTTTGAGCCGTAACGCGATTTGCGTGCCGCGCCCTCGGCCGAAGGACTGCATGACTTGCCCGTTAAAGACGACAACCTCATTGTCGTGCGAAGCTTCGGGCTTTAACTCCACGGCCGGCAACACCTGCCCGCGCTCGTTGATCGCCCGTTCGACGGTGGCCGACAACACGCTGACGTTGGCCAGGCGAGCTTCGGCCGAGACGTGCAACGGCAGCACCACCTCGTCGCGGTCAGCTTGCGTCGAGGGAAACGGTGTGCCAGAGGGAAGAACGCGCACCCGCACCGAACCGGCGTGAAACGACATCGCCGCCGCCGCGGGTCCGTCGTAGAGCATGACACGGCCATCGGTGCCCGGCAGCATCCGCGTCGTACTGCGGCCTCGACCGTTGATGACGATGATTTGACCGGGGCCGACCCTCTGCTGGTGCGCGGTGCTGAAGCCGGGCGGCATGGACCCGTAGCTCCCTCCGTATCCGATAGTGGTGAACAAGCTTG
>CAZNSL010000552.1:0-4115 GCA_964574975.1 uncultured Alcaligenaceae bacterium
TGCAAGCGATCTTCGCGCCGCAGATGGGCGACTTCAACCGCGCGGCCTACGAAGCCGTCCGCGACCGCCACCGTCCCGGTGAGACCGTCGTCGTCGCCGGGTCGCTCAACCTCGGGGCACGGGTCGCCCGCGAGACGCTCGCGATCGAGCTGGTCACGGTCCACCTCCAGCCGTCGGTGCTGCGCAGCGTCGAACGACCGCGCGGCTACTTCGGGCCGCTGCTCGTGCCGGCGTGGTGGCCGCGGGCGGTCGTCCGCGGGATGCACTGGATCGTCGACCGGGCCGTCATCGACCCGATCGTCCGGCCGGCCATCGAACCGCTGCGACGCGAGCTGGGCCTGCCGCCGGTGAAACGAATCATGGCCGGCTGGTGGAACTCGCCCGACCTGGTGCTGGCGATGTTTCCGGCCTGGTACGGTTCCGCTCCGGACTGGCCGCCGCAGGTGCGGCAAGTCGGCTTCCCACTGTTCGACGACCGCACCGGCGGCGAGCAACCGCCGGCGGTGCGCGACTTCCTCGCAGCCGGGCCGCCGCCGGTGGTCGTGACGTTCGGCACCGGCATGGTGCAAGGCGAGCGCTACTTCGCCGCGGCCGCCGACGCCCTGCATCGCTCCGGTCGGCGCGGCCTGCTGCTGACGCCGTGTCGCGAACAGGTGCCGGCCGCGCTGCCGCCGAGCGTGCTGCACGTCGATTACCTGCCGTTCGGGCTGATCTTGTCGCACGCGCTGGCGCTGGTGCATCACGGCGGCATCGGCACCAGTTCGCAGGGCTTGGCCGCGGGCGTGCCGCAGGTGGTGATGCCGCTAGCCCACGACCAGCCGGACAACGCCGACCGCCTGACGCGCTTTGGCGTCGCCCGGACGCTGATGCCGGCGCGGTTCACGGGGCCGAACCTGGCGAAGACGCTCGACGAGTTGTTGGCCGACCCGCGGACGGCCCCAGCGTGCGCCGACGCGGCGGCGAAGCTGCGCGGCATCGACGCGCTCGGAGCGGCATGCGACGCGATCGAGTCGCTGCGGCGGTGATGCCTGCCGATCGCCCTTGGCGCGGCAATCGGCGGTCGTTACCTTTGCCGGGCATGAAGTTGCGTCACCCCGCGCTGGTCGGTCTGGCCGCGCTCGTGCTGTCGGTCATCATTCGCGTCTGGATGCGCTGCGTCCGCGTCCGCTTCGCCAACTTCGATGCCGACGATCACTACACCGACCCACGCCAGAAGCCGCTCGTCTACACCTTCTGGCACGAGAACATCTTGTTCGCCTCGACTGAACCGGTACGCTGCCGCGTCCTCATCAGCCAGCACGCCGACGGTGAATTGATCGCCCGCACCGCCCATCACCTCAAGAAAGACAACGTCCGCGGCTCCTCAACGCGCGGCGGGACCGCGGCCGTCTTCGAGATGCTTCGCAACTGCGCGACGCACCACATCGCCGTTACGCCCGACGGACCGCAAGGGCCGCGGCGGCGCGTGCAGATGGGCGTCGTCTTTCTCGCGTCGCAGTCCGGCCGGCCGGTCGTGCCGCTGGGCGTCGGCTATTCGCACGCCTGGCGGGCCAAGAGTTGGGACCGCTTTGCCGTCGCCCTACCCGGTAGCGTCGCGTGCCTGGTCGCCGCCCCGGCCGTCGCGGTGCCGAAGAAACTCAGCCGCGCCGACCTCGAAGTCTACCGCCGTCGCATCGAGGCGAGCCTGCACTGGGCCGACGATGCCGCCCAAACGTGGGCGACGACTGGCCAGCGACCAACCCGCGCCGATAGCCCGGAGCGCCGTCGCCGGGCCAGTTGACCTTGCGGAAATCGCCGGATCGGCGCACATTATCGCACTCGAACCGCACCGACCCGATTCGCAAGGACGCGAACGATGGACCGGACCACCGCGCGGCAGACGTTTCTCCGCTTGCTCGACGAGACCACTGGCGAGTCACAGCACGACGTCACGGAGGCGACCGAGCTGCGCACCGGCCTCGGCCTCGACTCGGTGGACCTGGTCCACCTCGCCATTCAAGTCCAGAACGAGTTCGATGTCGAGCTGACCGCGGCCGACCTCGAAGGCGTCGCCACCGTCGGCGGCCTGCTCGACCTCATCCTCGCCCGCGGTGGCGGAAGGGCGGCCGCGTGACGCCCTTCCGCTGCAAACTCGCGTGTTACGGCGTCGTCCGTGCGTCCGCGGCCGACATCCCGGCCTTACGCCGCGAGCCGGCCCCCGGCGTCGCGGTGCCGCCGGCGCTGCTCAAATACGCCGACGACCAGGCCGTCGCGGGGGTCGCAGCCGTGCTGCGGGCCGTGCAAGCCAGCGGCTGGCCGACGAGCGCCTTCGCCGATTGGGGTGTGGCCGCCGCTCCGCGCTACTTCGGCCGGCTCGGAGCCGCCCGGGTGATCGAGCGGTTCCGCGTCCGCGGCGCGCCCGGCGTCTCGCCCCTGGTCGCGCCGCAGATGTCGCTCAATGCCCTGGCCGGCGCGGTCAGCCTGGTACTCGGCTGTCACGGCCCGGTCAGTTCCTTCGGCGGCGGCGTGGACGCCCTCTCGGACGGACTCATGGCCGGCCCGTCGCTCTTAGGTGACGCCGTGCCCGGCGTATGGGTGGTGCTGACGGCGTACGACCCGGAACCGACGGTCGCCGACGACCCCGCGGCCGTGTGCCATGCGGTCGCGCTGGCGCTGACGGACGGCGCGGGCGGTCTGTGCCTGGAGCCCGGCGATGGCCGGCCATCTTCGGTCGCGGCGCTCGGGCGGTTCTTGGACGACGACCCGACAACGGCGTGGCAGTGTGGCCTCGTCGGCGGGTGGCGGGTCACGGTGACGAAACCCGCGGCGGTGGCCGAGCGGGCTGCGTAGAGACTTGGACCAATGACGAACCCCGTCTGGATCACCGGCGTCGGTGTGGGCACGCCGCTCGGCTTCGGCCTGGCCGAGCTGGGCGACAATCTGCTCGCCGGCCGCACCGGCGTGACCGCCATCGCGGGGTTCGACGTGTCGCGGCACAAATGCCGCGTCGGCGCGGAACTCGGTCCCGTGCCATTGCCGCCCGGCACCGACGACGCCGCATTCGCCCGAATGATGCCGCTCGACCAACTGACGCTCTGGTGCGCCACCACGGCGCTGGCCGATGCAGGCTGGACGGATCGCGGCCCGCGGCTCGGTATCGCCTTCGGTTGCGGCGCGGAGTGGCTGCCGTTCTGGGAGCGCGATGCCGCGGCCGGCGGCACCCTGGCCTGGCAACCGCGGCCCGACGCCGACTGCGCCCTGCACACTCTGCGGCGGACGATGAGTCTCGCCGGCCCGGCCGTCAGCGTCGGCTCGGCGTGTGCCAGCGCCAACTACGCCCTCCAGGTCGCTCGCCGCTGGGTCGCGTCGGGCTGGGTGGATGCGTGTCTCGTCGGCGGCTGCGACCGCTCGTTGACGCCGATCGGTCTGGCGTGCTTCGGCAACCTCGGCGCATTATCGGGTCGTAACGCCGACCCGGCGGCGGCGTCGCGGCCGTTCGACCGCGGCCGCGATGGCTTCGTCATCGGCGAGGGTGGGGCGCTATTCGTCATCGAGTCGGCAGCGAGTGCCCGGCGGCGCGGGGCGCGGCCGTACGCGGAACTGGCCGGCTGCGGCGCGTCGGGCGATGCCTACCATGCCGTCACGCCCAGCCCGGACCCGACTTACGCGGCGCGGGCCGTCACGGCGGCGCTGGCCGATGCCGGCGTGAACGCAGACGAGGTGGATTACGTCAGCGCCCACGCAACGAGTACACCGCTCGGCGATGTCGGCGAGGCGCGGGCGCTAAGGCTGGCGTTCGGCGGCGCGACCGTGCCCGTGAGTTCGACCAAGGGCGCGACGGGCCACCTGATCGGCGGCGCGTCGGCCGTCGAAGCCGCGGCATGCTTGATTGCGATGGAGCGCGGAGCGATCCCGCCGACTGTGAACCTGGACGACCCGGACCCGGAGTGCGACCTGTGTCACGTCGCCCACGTGGCCCTGGAGCGGCGCGTGGACGTGGCGGTGTCGAACGCATTCGGCTTCGGCGGCTCGAACTCGTGCATCGTACTGCGGAAGGTGGCGTGACGTGGCCGATGATGATTTGTAGGGTGGGACGAGCTTGGCGAGTCCCACCGCCGAGGTGCAGACGCTGAGAG
>CAZNSL010000552.1:4125-4641 GCA_964574975.1 uncultured Alcaligenaceae bacterium
CCGCCCCCCCCCCCCCCCCCCCCCCCGCCGGGGCCCCGCCGGTTTTCTTCGGGGGGGGCCCCCCCCACCCCCCCCCCCCCCTACGGGGTCTACGGACGGTGGCGCAGTTCGTTTCGCGACGCTTCGCAGAAGCGTAGGAGGAAATGACGGTGGCCGGCGGACCATTCGAGTGCGGCTTACGAACGAGCGGCGCGGTGAGCGTGCCGTTGGGCCGACTGGCCGAGTTGCACAAGCAACCGTCCGCCGGGTTCGACGTGCCGTTGACCGCAACCAAGTACGCCGACGACCAGGCGATCGTCGCCATCGCCGCCACCCTGCGCGCGGTCCGGGCCACCGGCTTACCGCCGGCCGCGTTCGCCGATTGGGGCGTCGTCGCCGCTCCGCGTTGGTTGGGCCGCTTCGACGCCGAGAACGCCCTCGAACGCTACGGGCGGCGCGGCGCGGCCGGCGTGCCGGCTCGCTGCGTGCCGTACATGTCGCTGCACGCCACGGCCGGCGCGGTGAGCCTGGCCCTGG
>CAZNSL010000553.1:0-4633 GCA_964574975.1 uncultured Alcaligenaceae bacterium
GTGCTTGAGTCACCAAGCACGGGGCGCTGACGCGACCCCGCTCGCCGGCGATTGCGACTGCGCAGCGCGACTACGGGAGGGAGATGCCGAAGCGGTCGCGGAACTGACCCAGGTCGAAGGCGTTGATCGTCCCGTCGCCGTCGAAGTCGAGCCATTCGACGAAGGTTGGATCGCCCGTCGAGGAGCCGAAGGCCGGGCGGAACTGGCCGTAGTCGAAGGCGTTGACCGTGGCGTCGCCGTTCACGTCGCCGTACAGGCGGTGGAAATTGGCCAGGTAGTCCGTCCCGCCGTCGAGCTGGTTGCCGAGACCGTCCGTCACCTGATTGGCGCGAACGGTTAGCGTGTAACGCCCGTCGGCCAGGGAGCTGCCACCCGTCACCGTCAACAGGACGACGGTTTGTCCGTTGACTACCGAGACGGACGGGGTGAATGGGACCGCGGCACCACCGACGAGGCGCACCTCGAAGGCGTTCGCGCCGACCGTCACGACCTGGTTGAAGGCGACCGTCAGCGACCGCACCATCGACCGCTGGACGTCGCCGTTGTCGACCACCAGCGAGGCGACGTTGGGTGGCGTGACTGTCGCGAGAAAGCCGTGAATTCCGGTAGCGTCTATGTAGGTTCCCACGATCTGGCCTGCATTGTTGATATCAATAGCTTCGGTTTGCGTCGAGTTGGGCACATCGAGAGTCACGTAGGAGTCGCCGGTCCGCAGAAATCCAAAGATCCTGTTGGGATTGACAGCGTAGAGGCCTACGATTTGCGCCGAATTGTTGATCGCACTGGCCCGGGTTCGTAACGATCCGGGCACGGTGAACGTGTTGTACGTACCCCCGCTCAGTAGGAAGCCTCGTTCATTTGGGTTCCTCGTGAACCCTACGATCTGTCCCGAATCATTGATCCCGTACGTCCCTGTGAATGTCGAGCCTGGCACGTCGTACGTCGTATAAACACCGGCGTCCCACATGTATCCGTGGTCCACGCCACCCGCCGTATACCCGCCGACTACTTGGCCCAAATTGTTGACCTTGTTGCCGCCGGCCTGTGTGGATCCGGGTGGATTAATCGTGGTATACGTCCCTCCACTGAGGAGGAACCCGTAATTCCTCGTGTTGTCACCATAGGAGCCTGAAATCTGGCCCGAGTTATTGATGCCTATGCCACCGGCACCACCCTGCGAACCAGGCGGGTCGTACGTCGTGACGCTGCCTCCGCTCAACAGGAATCCGTGGTTGACATTGTTGGAGTCACGATACGCACCCACGATTTGGCCCAAGTCGTTGATCCCGTACACTTCAGTTCCAAATGCACCGGGAACATCGATCGTAGTGAACGTAATGCTGGGTAATGCTCGATCGTCCAATGCCATCAACTTTAACTTGGCCGCTCGCGGCGAGCGTTTCCCCGATTTCACCTCAGTTGATGTTCGCGTACCGATGAAGGTCCACATCGTTCGAGCCTCCGGGAATGGCCGTGCCTTACCGTCTTCGCGCCGAGTAGTGCTGCGAGAAGAAGCTGCCGGCAAGGCACCGAGTTGTTCGAGGTCTGTAGGGTGAGACACCCTAGCTCCGCCGGCGCGGGAAAAAGACTGCAAATAGTTGCATGAGTGGCAGAACGAAAGGGTCAATGGCTCGTTCGAAGCTCGGCCTCAAACGTCCCGATTTCGCGCATGAGGGCGTCCAGGTCGGCCACGAACAGAAGCCCCGAGCGCGTACCCCAGGCGAGCCGACTGCCCTCCGGGCTGAACGCGAGCTGGCCGGGCGGCGAATCATCGTAGGTAGTCAAGCGAAGTCGCCGGCCGTCGGCGGAGTTCGCCACGAGGATTGCTCCTGAACCATGCCGGGGGGTCTCAGTATTCTCGTCTCGCTTCTCATCTTGAATCTCGAATGTCACGCCAGCGTGAACGCCCTTGGTGGCATAGCCCACGGCCATAGATTGGGTGGGCGGGTCGTGTGCGATGATGTCGTAGCGGCGAACACCTCCTCCGTAATGCACCCAAAGGTACTGGCCCGAGGGGTCGAGAGCGGCGCCGGTCTCCACTTCGTTGCGTTGGGGCGTTAGCACCCTCGTAATCCGCTTTGCGGGATCCAAGACCCAGACTTCGACGCGCTGCGCGGCCCACGGTTCCCGGGGCCCGACCCAACAATAGTGTCGCCCGTCGGGCGTGAGGTGGTTCGTTAGGAATCCGCGTCTGTCGCCGGTCTCGCTGGGGCGGATCACCTCGGCCTTCCCCAGTTGGTTAGGCCGAAGGACATGGGCCACGGTTCGGACAGTTGCTATACCCGACTGCAATTCCTCGCGCACCAGCAGAAACCGATCAGGCCCGGTTGATGCCAGGGTTTCGTAACCACCTGCCAGTGGCCACGGGTTGAGGGTCGTTTTCGCGGCGATGTCTCGAATCACAGCCTGGGATTGATGTTTGCCACCGCTCGCGTAGGCGAGCAACGAGCCGTTGTGGTTTACTGCAATAGCCGCGTTCTCGGCAAAAAAACCGCCGGGCGGTGCAGCGAATTGGTCAATCAGGCTGTTCAACTCGACATCCCACACGCGGACATCGAAGGATGCGTCGAGCGTGGCCACGCGACGAGCGTCGCTCGACCAGGTGATCTGCGCGATACTGTCGGCGTGTCCGCGATACACGCGGACGGTTGTCGGGTACACAACGCGATGAAGCCGGACATCATTCGAGTCTGCTGACGCAAAGCTGCGGCCGTCCTTGCTGATCGCACCGCAGGCTCCCGCTGCGGTCAGAAGCAGTTCTCCGGATTCCAGGTCCCAAATACTCGTGCCGCCGCCAATACCTGCCGCGATCAGCCATTGGTTCATTGGGCTGAAGTCCAGCGAGGTGATGACTGCCATCGACCGCCGGAATTCGCGGACGACGCTACCGTCCAGCCGCCGTAGCTGAATGCGCCCGCCCTTCAGCCCGACGGCCAACAGGTTGGAATCGGCCGACCAAGCCAAAGCCTGGACTTCGGTTCGGACGGTCTGGTCAGCGATCGCCGGACTCAACTCTCCGGTCGCATCGTACAGTTTTACTTGGCCGGACCCGTTTCCGATTGCCAGCGTTCCGTTCGGTGCGAATCGCGCTGCCGTCCAATCGCCGGCCTTTGTGCCGTCGATGGGGCATTGGGAGCGTTCCTGGAAATCGGGTAGTGACCAGACCCGCGTCCGCCCGTCGACGTGAAATGCCCGCAGAGTGGTTGAGTTGTCGTCCCAGGCAACGGCCAGGACTTTTCCCTTTGTCGGCTCGACAGGCGTATTCTGACGCGACCCACCATTCCCATCCCAGACTTGCAACCCACCGGTGGCGGGTGCCACAGTTAGGTACTGGCCATCGGGGCTGAAGGCGATTCGTGGCGGTGAACCCAGATTGTCCAATGTTTCGGGAATAGGTGGCTTCTGCCCCAGGAACCATACGATTGGTTTGTCCGTAGTTCCTATGGCCACCGCACGGCCATCGGGGCGGAACGCGACTGGCCAAGTATGGAACGCCGCTGCTGGCAGTTTTACGGCGTCATCTGTCACCAGGTCGGGAAGCGCCAGCGTTAATGCAAACAGCGACCGCGCCTCAAGGTCGATGGCCTCGAGTTCTTTCGCGTTCACGATCGACCGCCGTGGCTTGGCGAGAATGCGAAGTAACTCTTGGGCCTCGACCCGACGACCGGCGGCCGGTGATCGGAGCCGTTGCCAGACCCCCTCCAGAAGCGACCGAATCTGGGTTCGGGCGCGCAACTCGGTTTCAAGCTCAAGCGAGTGCTGTCGCCGCGCAAGCTCGGCGGCTCGGGTGCGCGACTTCTCAAGCTCAAGCGAGTGCTGCCCCCGCGCAAGCTCGGCGGACTTGTATTGGTTCCAGGCGGTCCAACCCAACGTCAGGCAGGCGATCAGCAGCGCGGCCGCCGTCAGCGACGACCGCGTCAGCAGTTGTTTGCGCCGCGCCCAGCGGCGTGTGCGTTCCCACAGGCCGGGCCGGCGGATCGTCAGCGGCTCGTCGTGCAGCCACCGCCACAGCTCCTCGCCGAACGCGCCGGCCGTGGCGAAGCGGTTCTCCGGTCGCTTCTCCATCGCCTTCAGGCAGATCGTCTCCAGGTCGGCCGGCACGTCGGGCCGGTGGCGACGCGGCGGGGGCGGCTCCTCCGCTTCGATCTTCCGCAGCAGGCTGTGCGGCGAGTCGCCGGCCTCGAATGGCAGCCGGCCGGCGAGCAGACGGTAGAGGACGACCCCCAAGCTGTACACGTCGCTGCGGGCGTCGGCCTCGTGCGGCTGGAGGCGGGCCTGTTCCGGCGACATGTACGCCGGCGTGCCGAGCAACTGGCCCGGCAGAGTCAGCGATTCGTCCGTGCCGATCCGCCGGGCCAGGCCGAAGTCGGCCAACTGCGGTGCACCCGCCGCGTCGAGGAGAATGTTCGATGGCTTCACGTCTCGGTGGACGACGCCGGCCCGGTGGGCGTAGTGCAAGGCGTCGGCGACTTGGCGCACCAGCTCGGCCGCCCAGCGGAACTCCGGCCGCGGCGGCCGGCCCAGGCGCGCCTCCAACGTCTCGCCGGGCACCAGTTCCATGTCGATCCAGCGCAGGCCGTCGCTCTCGCCGGTCTCGTGCAGCGGGACGATGTGCGGGTGGCGGAGGCGGGCC
>CAZNSL010000554.1:0-4628 GCA_964574975.1 uncultured Alcaligenaceae bacterium
GTCGAGGTCAAAGACGTGGACGCGGCGGCCGCACTCGGCCAACGCGGCGGCGAGGTTGACGGCCGTCGTCGTCTTGCCGACGCCGCCCTTCTGGTTGATGACCGCGATCCGGCGCATGGCGCGACCCTCCGGCGGGCGAACCGGGGGAATAGCACACCGGGCGAAGTGGGGCAACGGCAATGTGGAGAGGAGCTCCGTCATCGGCCGCCGGGATCGCTCACCCAGCGGCCGGGCAACTGCTTACCTAGACTACGCATATTTCCCATTCGACCTACAATCGCCATTTCGATACGTAAAGCGAATCCCTCCTTACTGTTGCATCATCTCCTGATTTCCACTAAGAGTAACATCCCCGCAATCCGGCGGGCGTTCGCCACGTCCCCCAAGCCCTCTCGCCACCGACCGACAGGCAGGATGTCTCATGGCATCGGTCCCTGGTCCAATCGAACTGCCAACCCTGGCCATCGTCTCGCAACCCGCCCCGCGCCGCCTGGCCGCCCCGCCGACTCTCGCTCGTGGCCGCATCGACTGGCCGTACGCCGTCAGCTTCGCCGTCTACCACGCCGCCGCGCTGCTCGCGCTCTGGCCGTACTGCTTCAGTTGGACCGGCGTCGCTCTGGCCCTCGCCGGCACCTACGTCTTCGGCACCCTCGGCATCAACTTGTGCTACCACCGTCTGCTGACGCACCGCTCATTCGAGTGCCCGAAGTGGCTCGAGCGCACCCTGGCGATCCTCGGCGTCTGCTGCTTGCAGGACACGCCGGCTCGCTGGGTCGCGGTCCACCGCCTGCACCACCAGCACTCCGACGAGCCGAAGGATCCGCACAGCCCGCTGGTCACTTTCTTCTGGGGCCACATGGGCTGGCTGCTGGTGCCCAACCACGACCTATCGCGCCTCGACCTCTACGAGCGCTACGCCAAGGATCTGTTGCGCGAGCGGTTCTACCTGCGGCTCGAACGCAACCTCCTGTGGGTGTGGATCAACCTCGCCCAGTGGGCCGCGTTCATCCTCGTCGGCCTGGCCATCGGCGGCGCGCAGTTTGGACTGAGCCTCTTGGTGTGGGGCGTGTTCGTGCGGACGGTGCTGGTCTGGCACATCACCTGGTCGGTGAACTCGGTGACGCACCTGTGGGGCTACCGCAACTACGACACCGACGAGAACAGCACCAACAACTGGCTCGTCGGCCTCATCGCCAACGGCGAGGGCTGGCACAACAACCACCACGCTCAGCCGCGGGCCGCCGCCCACGGGCACAAGTGGTGGGAACTCGACGTGACGTACATCACCATCCGGGCGCTCCAGTCGACCGGGCTGGCGTGGGCCGTGGTGCCGCACCGGCCGGACGCGGCGGGGCGAATCGTCACGACCAACGCGCCGGACGACGAGGGATGACGTAGAACAGGCACGTCCCCCACGTCTTCGGAGGGCCGGCCATGTCACCGACCGAGTTGAAGGGCCACACCGCCCTCGTCCACGGCGTGGCCGTGTCGCCCGACGGCAAGCAACTCGCCACCGCTGGCTTCGACGCCACCGTCCGCGTCTGGGACTTCCCGGCCGGCCAGTCGCGCCACGCACTCACCGGCCACGCCGGCCCCGTCTACGCTGTCGCGTTCGCCCCGGACGGCAAGACGCTCTATTCCGCGGGCGACGACAAGACCGTGCGCTCCTGGTCGCTGCCGGAAGGCAAGCCGCTCAAGACGTTCACTGGCCACGGCGGCACCGTCGGCGGGTTGGCCATCAGCCCCGACGGCAAGCTCGTGGCCACTGCGAGCGCCGACAAGTCGGTGCGCCTGTGGGACGCAACCGAAGGCAAGGAGGTCAAGTCGCTCGGAAGCCATGGCGGTACCGTGTATGCGGTCGCGTTCTCCGCCGACGGCAAGCTCCTCGCCAGTGCCGGGGCCGACAACCTCGTCAAGCTCTGGGACGCGACCGAGCGCAAGGAACTGAGGGCGCTCAAGGGCCACGACGACCGCGCGAGTGCGGTCGCGTTCGCCCCGGAGGGCGTCGCGTCGGTCGGCTTCGACCGGACGCTGCGGCTGTGGGACACGCTGGAAGGGAAGGAGTGCAAGAAGCTCGGCCCCTTGCACGACGATCCGTACGGTCTGGCGGTGTCGAGGGACGGCAAGCGGTTGGCCGTGTGCGGCTACGCGGGCCACTTGAGCGTCTGGGAGGTCGGCCCGTACAAGCCGCTGTTCACGACGAAGCTCAAGTCGCCGGCCTACTGCGTCGCGTTCACCGCCGACGGCAATTCTCTCGTCAGCGGCCACGACGATTCCATCGTCCGCGTCACGGCCATCGGTTAGTGGCGTCGCGACAGACGGTGTCGGGGCGGCTGCGGGCGCTGGTCGACAAGCACCAACATCGGCGCTGCGTGAGAAGCTTCACGAGCAGTATCGATACGTGTGCGCCAACGTGGTGCTGGCGGGCGTGTCGGCGATGTCAGTCACATCCAGTGCGATCATTTCGGCGGCGCGGGGACGCCGTCGGCCAGGTCCCACAGCAAGGCGGCGTAGTCGTCGCGGCCACGCAGCGAGGCCAGGCCGGGGCAGGCGTACAGGGACGGCATGATCGGAGCGCCGTTCATGAAGGCGCGGCGCAATGTAGCCACGGCCTTGACGCCAACGGCACCCGACGGCTCTGCGGTTGAAGCCGCCGCGTAGACGCAGGAAGCCGTAAAGAGCAACGGCGGGGCACCATTCGCGTCGAGAACCTTGTCCGCAATCGCAACGGCTTCGGCGGTGCGGCCGAGGCGGGCAAAAGTCTCTGCCCGGCCGAGCCGCACCAGGTCGCGCTTGAGGCCATCGGCCAACGGCTCCGCTCGGTCCCAGTCGGTCAGTGCGTCGGCGTATTGTTGAAGCAGGGTGTGGCTCGCGGCCCGGCCCCCATAGCTGCCGCACAATTCCTCGCGCGCGCCGGGCAGGCCCGGTTCCTTGGCCACGACGGGGTCGACAGCGGCGATTGCCTGACGAAAACACTCGATGGCGGCCGCGTGGTCGCCTTTGTCGTTGAGCATGTTGCCGAGGGCGTTAAAGGAACTACCTAGATCGACCGCGTACTCGCGCAGGCCCGGGTATCGGGCGACGAGTTCTTGGCGGTGGACGATTGAGTCTCGGTACGCCGCCGCGGCATCCGCATGTTTCCCGTTCGCCTCCAGCAGGAAGCCCAAGCTCTTTTGGGTTCGGGCCAGTTGGCTGCGGAAATCGGGATCGTCGCGGATCAAGTCGGTTTCCGTCGACATGTGCGCCAACGCGGCCCGGAACAGGTCCTCGGCCGCGGCGAATTTTCCGGCCTCCATCGTCAGCAAGCCAAGGTTATTCCGGCAGCCGGCCAGTTCGCGCTGAAGGTCGCGGTCGTGTGGAAACTTCTCGACAAGCTCGACCTGAAGCGAATAACACTTGCGAACCTCTGTCTCCGCCTCAGCGAACTTGCGGACGGCCGCAAATACTTGCCCCAGGTTGCTGTGGCTCCTCGCCAAATCATGACGATAGGCGGGGTTGTCCGGATACTTGTCGGCGAGACTCGTGAATAGGGCAATCGCATCGCGTGCCGCGGCCTCCGCGTCTTGGAGCTTTCGGAGTTCTCCGCGCACGATGGCCAGATCGTTGAGGCAGCCGCCCGCAAGCCGCCGATACTCGGGTTCGCCAGCGTCTCGGTCGGCAAGCCGTTCATACGCCAAGTACGCCGAACTGAAGGCCGCCTCCGCATCGGCCTTCGCCCCCAACTTGGTCAGCAAGCTTCCGACGCGGGAGTGCGCATCCGCCACGAGCTTGCGACCTTCCTCGTCCGTCGCCGCCTCGTCAGCGAACTCCCGGTAATAGGCCAGCGCCTTCTGGAAAAACGCCCGCTGCCCGGCCGTGAGTTCCTTCTGAGTGCCGAGCCGCTCGATCATCTCTTTCGAGAGCATTGTGTCCAGCGCCTCTCGCGTCCGCTGTTTTTGAACGCGAGTAGTTATCAGCGCATGCTCGCGCTGCCACGCGATCGCGCCCACCGATGCCAGCCCCACAACTAACGCGACAGCCGCGCCGGTCGCCAGCCGCGCATGTTTCCGCACCCAGCGCCGTGCCCGTACGCTGAATGGCTCGCGGAACGCCGCCACCGGCTCGTCCGCCAGCCACCGTTCCACGTCGGCCGCCAGGTCCAGGGCCGACGGGTAGCGGTCCTCCGGCTTCGCCGTCATCGCCTTCCGGCAGATCGCCTCCAGGGCCGGCGAGATCCCACCGCGGACGGAGCGCGGCGGCGCGTACTCGCTCCGCCTGGCCCGGTCGAGGAGTTCGACGACGCTCCCGCCTCCGTACGGGGCACGGCCCGTCAGCAGGACGTACAGCAACGCACCCAGGCCGAAGATGTCCGTGGCTGGGCCGAGCCGGTCCGGCTCGCCGCGCGCCTGTTCCGGACTCATGTACGCCGGCGTGCCCAGGACGTGCCCCGGCCGCGTGCCCGCCACGCTGCCCGGCGGGGTCGCACCGGCTGACAGGGCTGACGGGGTCGCTTCTGCGCCGGCGTGAAACGTGCCGCCCGGTCGACGCCGCGCCGCCGGTGCCAGATTTCGCTGAGCAGCGTGACGCATTGCTCGTAGAGATCGACGCGCTGCTCGGGCAGCCGCCAGTCCTTTTCGTAAAGCAGGCTG
>CAZNSL010000555.1:0-4617 GCA_964574975.1 uncultured Alcaligenaceae bacterium
CAGGCTGGATTGAAGCTCTAACAAAACTCGACCTTCTTTGCGCAGCGGTCAGTAAATTCAGCAGCGGGGCGGCCCTTCCGGCGCTCCGCAGCCCCACGGAGCCAGGCGCTGCAATGTTCGGGGCCGAGAGTCAATTTCACCCTTCAGCTTGCAGCGCCTGGGACGGCGTGCTTGCCAGATCTTTGTACCACACCAGTTGGACCTCGTCCGGGTGATCCGGATACGCGAACGCGTTGACCGAACCCAAGACGCAGCCTTGCTTGACGTAGAACCGGCAGGCCGGAACATTAACGTTCTGAGTCTCGATCTTCAGCCAACGGCACCCACGCGCCCGTGCCCAGTGGCAGGCAGCGAGAAAGAGCGACCGGCCAAGTCCATGACGCCGATACGCCGTCCGCACGCGGATGTCCCAGAGCACGGCGAAATCCGTCCGGCCCTCCAACATCTCCAGCCCTTCGGTATCGAAGGCCAACACCAGCCCGCCCACCCGCTGGTCCCGGTGAAAGGCGGCGAGCAACCCCCACTTCGACAAGTCCCACCGCGCCGTCCATTCGGCCAGCCCGTCCTCGTCGAAGGTGTCGTAATCCTTGATGTACGGTCGCTCGACGGCTCGTTCCCGGAACGCGATCCCACCGAGTCCGCCGTCGATCGGGACCACCTCGAGTCGGCGGTCCACATGGAAGGCGATCGGGAGTTGGTAATGGCGGTCCAGCAAGGCGAGAGGTTCCTCGACGATGCGACAGTCCATGCCCAACTGCCCCTCTCTGCCTCTGCCCCCCGAAAGAATCCCTGCTAGCCGTGGGGCGTGGTTTCGAGAAGGCTACTACGCCCCTTCCGTCCCCTCACCCACGAGAGGCATACCGCATCGCGGAAGCGGTGACGATGCCCGACGGCGAGGTCGTAACGGTGTCGCCCGACGGCGAGATCGTCCAGGGATAACAAACTCCGTCGCCCCAACACCACCCACGGAACAAGTCACAGACTGCTTGGAACGCGACGGGCTCGACGAGCCACCGTGGCGGGTGCGTGCCAAGCCACGCCCACACATTCTCAAACACCAGCCGCGCGGTGAAGTTCCTGGGGCGGCCGTTCGCCGCTAAGCGGTCTGGCGGCGGGCGACCTCGGCCAGCAACCGCAGGGCCGCGTTCACCGCCGCCTCGGTTGGAAATGCCGCCGCCACGTCCGGGTCGAGCCGGACCACCCGCGGCGGGCCGGCCTGATACCGGGCATAGTACTTGCCACGAACACCCCCGCGCAGCTGCGACAGGTCGTACTCCGGCTGCAAGTCGTCGTCAGGCTCGGGGGTCGTCGCCATCCTCGTAACCCTTGCGCTTGCCGCGGCTGGCCACCCGCTCGCTGATGACCCGGGTGGCGGCCCCGCGGTCGGTGTGCGACACAACCAGCACCCGGTCCGCCGCCGACAGGCCGATAGTCAGGTAGCAGTCCTCATCGGACGAGTGCAGCGGTCGTCGAAGGTGACGGCAAGCGGGTCGCCGAAGAACGAAGCCGCCTCTGGGAACGAGACACCGTGCTTGGCGTCGTTGGCGCGGGCCTTGTCCTCGTCCCACTCGAAGTCCATGCCAACCCCAGCCCCGGTTGGAGGTTATCATCGCAGCACCGGGCCACGTCGTCAACAACCGCGCACCACTCGCGGGGTTCAATGTCGCCGGCCGAAAGTCTCCATGTAGCCGTGGGGGAGTGGTCGCGTGAAGGCTGCCAGACGCTTCCCACCACCTTCGTCCCACTGGAGACTTGCCAGGACCGCGACGACCGCCAGCACCCCGACCGCCACCGACACCATTCTGGCCATCGACCTCGGACGCTTCATGAGCGTTGCCTGCGTCTACGACCGACGTACTCACGCAACCGGCCGCGCCGACTTCGAGCGGCTCTTCGCCCACAACCACGATGCGGGATCGGGCCGACCCGGCCCCCGGAGACCATGCACCATGCGCTTCTAAAACCAGCCCCACCGATTCTACGCCGGCGGCGACCTGCATGCCAGGACGTTGTACCTCCACGTCCTCGACGACCGCGGTCGCACCGCCTTCGACAAGAACTTGCCCGCTCGGCCCGACGCCTTCCTCGATGCCGTCAAGCCCTTCCGCGACAACCTCGTCGTCGGCGTCGAGTGCATGTTCGCGTGGTATTGGCTCGCCGACCTCTGCGAGGCCGAGGGCATCCCCTTCGTCATCGGCCATGCGCTGTCCATGAAGGCGATCCACGGCGGCAAGACCAAGACCGATAAGATCGACGCCGCCAAGATCGTCGGGCTGCTCCGCGGCGGGCTGTTCCCGCAAGCCTACGCCTATCCGTCGGCGCTGCGCGAGACCCGCGACCTACTCCGCCGCCGCACCGCCTTCGTCCGCCAGCGGGCGCAACTCATCGCCCACATCCAGAACACCAACAGCCAGTACAACCTGCCGCCCTTCGCCAAGAAGCTGAGCTACGCTGGCAACCGCGACGCCGACGCCATCGCCGGCCGCTTCGCCCACGAGAGCGTCCGCCAGTCGGTGCGGGCCGACCTCGCCGTCATCGACGCCCTCGACGAACAGATCGCCGCCGTCGAGCTGTACCTGACGCGTACCGCGAAGGTGGACGACCCGGTCGTGTACCACTTGCTCAAGACCGTGCCCGGCGTCGGGCCGATCCTGGCGCTCGTCCTGCTGTACGAGATCCACGATGTCGGCCGGTTCCCCGAGGTGGGCAACTTCCTGTCGTACGCCCGGCTGGTGCGGTGTGCCCACGAGAGTGCCGGCAAGTCGAAGGGGTTCGGGTGCAAGAAGGTCGGCAACGCGCACCTGCGCTGGGCGTTCGGGGAGGCGGCGTGTTTGCTGTTGCGCTGCCACGAGCCAGCCAAGCGGTGGATGACGCGGGCCGAGGCGAAGCACGGCAAGGTGAAGGCGTTGGCGGTGCTGGGGGCGAAGTTGGGGCGGACGGTGTATCACCTGTGGCACAAGCGGGAGGCGTTCGATGCCAAGAAGTTCTTAACGGGCTGACCCGGCCCGGCGCGGGAGGCCGACGGCCGAACTGGGGCGCACCTGGGGCGAACGCATCGACACGGCGTTATGCGTGAGGCACCGACCTCGACGCCCGTGCTGCGTCGAAGTCCCCGACCCCGTTGCTTGGATTCGCCCCCGCGCCGGTGACCGGGCCATTGACGACGGGAGTCATTGCGTGGAGCCATCGCCCGCCGACGTGGCCCGCGTGCCGAGCCGACGACTAACTGGGGCGCTCTTCGGAGACGACCCCGTCGCTTTGATAGGACGGCGTGCGGAACGAAGGAGTTTCTGGGACACACTGGCATTGCCGGTGTCGTCGTCGGGCCGGGCACGGCGTCGGCAACGCGAGCCCGTAGAGCTGTATGGTGCCGCTCGGAAGGGCGGAAGTCCGAACGATAGAACCCCTGCGGAGCCACCGCGGTTCGAAGAGGCGTCGAGCGCAGCGACTCGGACACACCCGAAAACCGGCCTCTTGCCGCGTTGGGGGGGGAAATTATTGCTCTTGACTTCCAAGGCCATAGAGCGGTTCGGCGTGCCTTTGCTGACCGGCGGCCACACGCGCCGCGTCTGCCCGATGGCGAGTCTCTCGGTCCAAGGCGGCGCGGAAGGCGACGATGAGAGGATGGCCGCCCGTGTACCGCTGCCCGTACCCGAGGTTGAACTCGTAGTCGAAGTCCGGCGGGTTGCGGCCCTGGTTGTGCTGGAGGATGGTCTCCAACTTGTCCAGCGCCTTGGCCACCAGTGCTTCCGGGGTGACTGCGGCCTCGTACTCGTCCCACAGGGACAGCATCTCCGCCCGCAGTGGCTCCGGCAGCGAAGTCAGGATCGACTGCAAGTCCCGCCGTTCCTGCTCCGCCTTCGAAGCGGCAGCCGCTTGGGCGACCGCCGGGATGTCGCCACCCACGGCCTCCCCGAGGTCGTGGACAATGCAGATGCGGACCAGCCGGCTGAAGTCCACGTCCGGGAACTCGCCCCGCAGCAGGGCGGCCATCAGGCACAGCCGCCAAGTATGCTCGGCCACGCTCTCTGGCCGGCCAGCTGAGGTGTGCGAGGTGCGGAGAGTGTCTTTGAGCCGCTCGGCGGAGCGGAGGAAGGTCAGCACGCCATCCAGTTCCATCGCATCCACCGCCGATGCCCTCCGCCGCCGAACTCTTCATTAACCGCCACCACGCCGGTGGCGTGGCCCCCCGAAGAGGAACGCGCGGCGAGCCGGGTCATGGTACCATACGTATGGCCGCGGGTCGAGGTGGCCGATGTTAGGATTGGTGCCTCGTGCCCGTTGATTAACCTGGCCTCGGGAGTTTGCGATCCCCCCATTGGTGGCACCGGCCTCCGGCGTCCCCGGTCAAGAGACTGCGTCGTATTCTTCGCACTCCCGCGCCCGCGGCCGTGTCGCCCGGTCCCCTCGACACCCTCGGGGAGTTGGGCGAGGACGACTTGCGAGCCGCGGCCGCCGCCACCCGCGACCGCTCCCGGCCGCTCGCCCTCGGTGCGTGAGCAACTTCGTCTTTCGATTCGTTTCGCGCGACGAAACGTATCAACCCCGCCCGCGGTACGAATCGAAACGAAACGAGTTAGCGTCTTTAGAGTAGGTAAGGCTCCGTTGAATAGCCCC
>CAZNSL010000556.1:0-4607 GCA_964574975.1 uncultured Alcaligenaceae bacterium
CACCAAAAAGATGTTCTGCGGCTTCAGGTCGCGGTGGACCACGCCGCTCTCGTGGGCGTATTGGATTGCGTCGGTGAGCTGTGCCGTGAGCGTCGCCGCTTCGTTCACCGGCAGCGGCCCGGCGGCGACACGGGCGGCGAGACTGCCGCCGGCGACGTAGGCCATCGTGAAGTACGGCTGGCCGTCGTGTTCGCCGACCTCGTAGACCGGCACGATGTTCGGGTGGTCCAGTCGTGCGGCAGCTTCGGCCTCGGTGCGGAAGCGGCGTCGGTCGGCCGCGGTGGCGAGGCGGCCGGCGAGGACCATCTTGAGGGCGACGACGCGATCGAGTTTCGTGTCGCGGGCCTTGTAGACGACGCCCATGCCGCCGCGGGCGAGTTCGCCGAGCAGCTCGTAGCCCGGCACCGGCGACGCGGGCGCGGACGGCACGCCGGCCCAGGCGAGGGTGCCGTCGCCGGACGGCCGCGGCGGCAGGGTCGGGACATCGGGGTCAGAGGGGGGCATGGGGCTGGCTCGCTTTCGCGGCTAGTCTAGCGACGCGGCCGCGGCGTGGTATGCTGGGGGTGTGCCCGCACGGGAGGAGAGCCGATGCCGTCACCGTTTCCGGGGATGAACCCGTATCTCGAACAGGCAGACGTGTGGCACGACTTCCACGAGAGTTTCATGCCCGCGGCCCGCGAAGCTCTCGCGCCGCAACTCGATCCGAATTACATCGCCAAGATCGACGAACACATCTATATCCACGACATCGAAAGCGGCGGTCGCGAGTTCCTCGGCCGGGCCGACGTGGGCGTCGTGCCGGTTCGTGGCGAAGGCGACGAGGCCATCGCCGCCGTACTCGATTCCCCGGCGCGCGTGCGACTGCCCGACGTGGACCGCGAGGGGGTTGCCTTCCTCGAGATCCGCGACCGGCGTAACCGGGCCTTGGTTACCGTCGTCGAACTTCTCAGCCCCGCGAACAAGCGACCCGGCGAGGACCGCCGGCAATACCTGACGAAGCGAAACCAGTTGATCGCCAACGGCGTCAACCTCGTCGAGATCGACCTGTTGCGCGGCGGCCCGCGGATGCCGATGCACGACTTGCCGCCCTGCGATTATTGCGCTGTGGTGGCCCGGCCGGAGGAGTGGCCGGACGCGGCTGTGTGGCCGATCGCCTTACGCGACCCGCTCCCGCCGCTTCCGGTCCCCCTGCGGTCGGGCGAACCGCACGCCACCCTCGACCTGCGCGCGCTCCTCGACCGTCTTTACGACGCGGCGAATTATCGGGCGTTTATCTATGATGGCACACCCGAGCCGCCGCTGTCGCCAGACGACGCCGCCTGGGCGGCCAAGCTCGTGCCCCGGCGTCCGTAGAATGGCGGCATGACCGCCACCGCACCCGCCGTCACCGACATCGCCGGCCGCTTCCGCGCACTCCTCGGGCCGAACGCCGTCCTCACCGCGCCCGGCGAGTTGCTCGTCTACGAGTGCGACGCCTTCACCGTCGAGAAGAACCGGCCCGACCTCGTCGTCTTCCCGACCTCGACCGAACAGGTCGTCGCCGTCGTCGAGGAGTGCAACCGGCTCGGCCTGCCGTTCCTCGCCCGCGGGGCCGGCACCAGCCTCGCCGGCGGCTGCCTGCCGGTCGGCGGCGGGGTGTTGATCGCGCTGGCGCGGATGAAGACGGTCCACGAGGTCAACGTCCGCGACCGCTACGCCGTGGTCGGGCCGGGTGTCGTCAACCTGCAACTGACCCGGCTGCTCGCGCCCACCGGCTACCACTTCGCCCCGGACCCGTCGAGCCAGTCGGCCAGCACCGTTGGCGGCAACTGTTCGACCAATGCTGGCGGGCCGCACACGCTCAAGTACGGCGTTACCGCCAACCACGTCCTCGGTGTCGAACTGGTGCTGCCGGATGGCCGCGTCGTCGTCAGTGGCGGCCCGGCCGCGGAGCCGACCGGCCTCGATCTGACCGGCGTCATCGTCGGTAGCGAGGGCACCTTCGGCGTCGTTACGAAGGTGTGGGTGCGGATCACGCAACTGCCGCCGGCCGTGCGGACGCTGCTGGCCGTCTTCGACACTGTGGATCAAACGACGAATTGCATCAGCGACATCATCGGCGCGGGCATCGTGCCGGCGGCCCTGGAGATGATCGACCAACTGGTGATGCAGGCGGTCGAGGCGGCGTATCACTTCGGCTTCCCACTCGACGCGGGGGCCGTGTTGATTATGGAAGTCGATGGCGTCGAGGCCGGGCTGGAGGGCGACGCGGCCAAGTGCGAGGCGATTGCGCGGGCGCACGGGGCGCGCGAGGTCCGCAAGGCCAACACCGAGGACGAGCGGCTCTTGCTGTGGAAGGCCCGCAAAGGCGCGTTCGGAGCGATGGGCCGGCTCGCGCCGAGCCTGTGTACGCACGACGGCGTAGTGCCGCGGACGAAGCTGCCGCACATGCTGCGCTACATCGCCGGGCTGTCGGCGAAGTACGGCGTGCGCATCTGTAACGTCTTCCACGCCGGCGACGGCAACATCCACCCGAACTTCCTGTTCGACGAGCGCGACCCGGAGCAGGTGCGCAAGGTGCTGGCGGCCGGCCACGACATTCTGGAGGAGTGCGTGCGCGCGGGCGGCAGCGTGACGGGCGAACACGGCATCGGCATCGAGAAGCTCGACTTCATGGCGAAGATGTTCGCGGAGGCCGATCTCGCGCAGATGCTGCGGCTGCGGGCGGCGTTCAACCCGAACAACCGCTGCTCGCCGAACAAGATCTTCCCGACGGCCGGCGGCTGCGTCGAGCGAACGCAGCCGGGTCGCGGCGTGTCGGCGTGAGTGGCGGGGATTGGTTTCACGTTTCACGAAAAAGGTGTGGGGTCGTGCAACGAATTTGCGTTGCATGCAACGAATGCAACGCATCGGCCAAAATGGCAGCCGGCTATGTTGCATTGCGGTTGGCGGCGTGGTTCAATGAGGGCCGGAATAGGCCAACCGGCGCGGTGATATGCGAACATTTGACCCGGAATAGGCCAACGGGCGCAGGAAATAGGCCAACCGACTGGTTGGCATAATCACCAGTTCGGCTCCAAGCGAGCAGGGCACGGGGGGGGTGGAGCCTGATGCGAGTCGCAGCGTTGTACGATATCCACGGGAACCTCCCTGCGCTGAAGGCTGCTCTCATCGACATACAACGCGCCGGCGCTGAGCGAATCGTTGTTGGTGGCGATGCGATTCCTGGGCCAATGGTTCGGCAAACGCTCGACTGCCTCTCGGCGATCAATACCCCGGTTGAGTTCATTCGAGGGAACGGCGAGTCTGCCGTGCTCGACGAGTTGGCGGGCCGCGGAACGGGGCCGTTGCCAGAACAGGCACGCGAGGCCGTGCGATGGGCGGCGGGGCAACTTCGGTCGTCCGATGTGGACGTGCTGGCCGCGTGGCCGGACACCCTGCGTATCGCCATCCCTGAACTGGGCGACGTCTTGTTCTGCCACGCAACCCCGCGCAGCGAGACCGAGATCTTTACCCGCTTGACCCCAGAGGACCGACTGCTGCCGATCTTTCAGGGTCTCGGCGTGGCGCTCGTACTCTGCGGTCATACCCACATGCAGTTCGACCGTACCATCGGTGGTGTGAGAGTCGTCAACGCGGGTAGCGTGGGGATGCCCTTCGGTGAGCCGGGTGCGCATTGGGCTCTCCTGGGGCCTGGTGTCCGTCTGTGTCGGACATCTTACGATCTCGCGAGCGCGGCGGAACAGGTGCGGTTATCCGCGTACCCCGGCGCGGAGGAGTTCGCTCGGCGATACATCCTCCAGCCTCCTTCGGAGGCGGAGATGCTGGAGGTCTACGCAAGGGCGGAACTTCGGTAGCGGCCCTCTGCGGGACAAGCAGGCCGAACAGACTTATGCCCCCTCCGCCTTGACCAAAAAACAGAATGAGCGTCCTCCGTCGTGACGAACGACGAATAACTGGCTTTTTGGTTCAAGTCGTTCGGAACTCTGCGACCTACCAACACGCGGCGTCGGGATGGTTCTGCGTAACGGCGTCCGGCTCGACCGAAATCGAGCGGCACCAAACAGACTTACAAGGTCCGGCCGTGGCGCCTTCCGACGCCGCGACTGTCGCATTTAATGGCGACGCCTAAGAAACCTCTCCGTGCCGACCCCGCGGTCACGCCAAAAGAACGGCTCGATCCCCGCAGGGTGACGGCATCGCGCGGGCGGCGCGGGTGGCGCGGCGGTAGACGCAGGCGACGCTCTTGATGCGCCCAAGGTCGATGGCGAGAATGGTGTCGGTGACGGTCGGGGTCACGCGGGTGGTCGCAGTCGTCGTCATCGTGCAATCTCCGTGGAGCGATGGGTGGGGAAGTGTGACAACTTCACGTTACCACCCCACGGCTTGCAGGGATTCTTTCGGCTCCCGGTGCGCTGCGCCAATCGAACAACCGAGGAGATGAGATGGTCCGCCGTGGCATGATGGTGGCAATCGCGGTCGGTGTGGCGACTGTCGTGTGGCCCGGCAACGGCATCCCCCAAGATCGCGCCGGCGATGCGAAGGCGATCGAGGGACTTTGGTCCGGATCGTGGGGCGGCGGCGAACGCGACGGGGTCGTCTTCCAGCCCGTCATCGCCGACATGGTC
>CAZNSL010000557.1:0-2232 GCA_964574975.1 uncultured Alcaligenaceae bacterium
GTGTCGCGGCCGACCGGCTGCGTCTTCGGCGCGTCGTACTCGCCGCGGCGCAGGACGAACGCCGGCCGCGGCGACGCCGTCTCGCGCATGGTCATCACCTCGAAGACGGCCGACTGCGCGGCGAATAGCTTCGTTCGCGCCGCCTGTAGTTCGGCCCGCGCCGCCTTCGCCTCGGCGTCGAGGGCGGCGAAGTAGTACGGCCGCAACAGGGTTTCGTCGCGCCGCTCGATGGCTTCAGTCAGTGCCCGTCCGTCGTGCAGTTGCGCGACTTCGACCGGCGACAGGGCGCGGTCGTAGATGCTCAAGTCGTCGAGCAGCGCGCCGCGCAGGCCGACGGAGCGGAAGCGCTCGCCGAAGGTCAGGCCAGTGTCGCCGCCGCCGTGGCCGCGGTTGGGGTGCAGGTCTTTCGTTAGCCCGTCGCGCACTACCTCGATAGCGGCGGCCCGGCCATTGACCGCGATCCACGCCCCGCCGGCCCGGCCGGAGCCGTCGTAACCGACGGCGACGTGGACCCACTCGTCGGCGGGTAGCGGGTTGGTCGTGCGGATCGCCAGGGCGTTGCCGGGCCAGAAGCGCACGAGCGCGAACTGAAGGCGGCCGGCGTCGAGGATGCATTCGGCTCCGTGGAAGCCGGTGTCGGTGCCGGCCTCGCGGTGGAAGACGATGCCGTCGCGCAGGCCCGCCGTCAGCCGCAGCCAGAACGCGACCGTCAGCGGTTGGTCGCGGTCGATGTGGCCGAGCAGCTTCGGGAACCGCGCCGGGTCGTCGCCGGTGAAGCGCAGCGCCTGGCCCTTGAAGCCCGGCGCGAACGCATTTGCGGCCGAGGTACTGCCGGGCGTCGCCGCATCGGCCGCGTTGGCGAGGGCGTCCTTGTCGCCGCGACCGTCGAGCGGGAAGTGGCCGACGAGGCCGGGGATGTCGGCCGGTCCCGGCTTCGCCAGCCAGCGGCGGAAGCGTGCGGTGCCGTCGCCGACAACCGCGATCCGTTTGGCCTCGCGCTGGGCGACATCCGCCGTCCAACGGACGATCTCGCGCTGCTGCGTCTCGGTCGGCAGCGGCAGCGTCGGCGACGGGCGGAACTCGCCGCTATCGTAGGTGCCCCATTCGTCGATGCTGTTGAAGAACGCGCCGAAGGCATAGTAGTCCCGTTGCGGGATCGGGTCGTACTTGTGGTCGTGGCAGCGCGCGCATTCGAGCGTCAGGCCGAGCATCGCCGTGCTGGCCGTGTGGACGCGGTCGGACACCGACTCGTTGCGCCACTCCTCCGGGATGCTGCCGCCCTCGTTGGTCATGCGGTGCAGACGGTTGAACGCCGTCGCCAGCTTTTGCTCGCGCGTCGCGTTGGGCAGCAGGTCGCCGGCGAGCTGCCAGGTGAGGAACTGGTCGTACGGCAGGTTGGCGTTGAGCGCGCGCACGACCCAGTCGCGCCACGGCCAGACGTGCATGTCGCCGTCGGCCTGGTAGCCGAAGGAGTCGGCGTAGCGGGCCGCGTCGAGCCAGTCTGCGGCCAGGTGCTCGCCGAAGTGCGGCGAGGCGAGCAGCCGGTCGACGACGCGCTCGTAAGCCAATGGCGACTCGTCGGCGAGGAAGGCGTCGGCGTCGGCCGGTGTCGGCGGCAGGCCGGTAAGGTCGAAGGTGGCGCGGCGCAGCCAGTCTTCGCGCGATGCCTCAGGCGACGGCGCGAGGTTCTCGGCATCGAGCCGGGCGCGGACGAAGGCATCGAGCGGTGATTTCCGATTTGAGATTTGAGATTTGAGATTTGAGATTTGAGATTTCAGATTCGGCAGCGGCACGACATCCGGCGGCGGCACGAACGCCCAGTGCGGCTCGTACGTCGCGCCTTCGGCAACCCAGCGGCGCAGCGTGTCGATCTCTTGCGGCGACAGGTGCAGGTTCGACTTCGTCGGCGGCATCCGCCGGTCGTCGGTGGCCGCGATGCGGGCGACGAGTTCGCTCTCGTCCGGCTTGCCGGGGACGATCGCGCCGCCCTTGGCCGGTCCCCGGTCGAGGCGCAGGTCGGCCTTGCGAGCGGCTTCGTCGGGGCCGTGGCAGCGGAAGCAGCGGTCGGCGAGGATCGGCCGGACGTGGCGGTTGTAGTCGAGCGGCGCGGCCGGAGCGAACGGCAGCAGGGTGGCGAGCGCGAGGAGTGCGGCGGAGCGCGGCATGGCGTCATCCTACGGTTCGCGACGCCGCGAGCCGAGCGCTCGCCACGCCCGCTCGGCGCGCGGCGTC
>CAZNSL010000557.1:2242-4590 GCA_964574975.1 uncultured Alcaligenaceae bacterium
GCGGCTGGCCCCCCCCCCGCGGGCCCCGCCGGGCGCGCCCCCCCCCCCGCCCCCCCACCCGGGGCGCGCGGCGCCGCGGCCGGGCCTACTCCTCCTTGGGCGCGGTGAAGTCGGCCGCGAACACCTGCGCCGGCATTCGGCCGTTGCGCGTCGAGGTCCACATCAGCGTCTTGCCGTCCGGGCTGAACACCGGCAGCACGTCCGCCCCCGGCGCGTGCGTCAGCCGCACCTCCTTGCCGGTGTCCACGTTCAGCCAATAGATGTCGTAGTTCGGCCGGCCGCCGGTGCCGTGGTCGGCCCCCGCGTAGACGATGTGCTTGCCGTCCGGGTGCCAGAACGGCCCCCAGCAGACCCAGTTCGGCTTGTCGGCGATGCGGCGCTCGCCGGTGCCGTCGGCGTTGATGACGTAGAGCTGGAGGTGGTCCTTCTCCTTGCGGTCGCTGCGGAAGACGACGCGCGAGCCGTCGGGCGAGAAGAACGGCCCGCCGTTGTAGCAGCCGGGGGCGTGCGTTAGTTGCCGCGGGTTCTTGCCGTCGGCGTCCATGATCCACAGTTCGACGTCCACGGATTTCGCCGCCTTGCGCACTTCCGCCGACGCGCCGCGGTTCGAGGCGAAGACGATGTGCTTGCCGTCCGACGAGTACGCGCCCTCGGCGTCGTAACCGTCGGCGTCGGTCAGGCGCTTGAGGTTGGAGCCGTCGGGGTCGGCCTCGAAGATGTCCATGTGCCGGTCGAAGTCCCACGTGTAACGGCGGCGTGCCCCGGACTTGGCATCGGCCTCGCGCTGGGCGAACTCCTTGGCGTACTCGGCTCGCGCGTCCGGGTCGAGGTGGGTCGAGGCGAAGAGGATCTTGTTGCGGTTCGGCGCGAAGTACGCGCAGGTCGTCTTGCCGATACCGGGGCTGACGCGGCGGTAGTTTTTCGTCGCCAGGTCCATGACGAAGATCTGGTAGAACGGGTTGCCGGTGGCCTTCTCCTCGGCCTGGAAGATGATGCGTTTGCCGTCCGGCGAGAAATATGCTTCGCCAGCGCGGGCGAAGTCGAAGGTGAGCTGGCGAACGTTAGTCAGGTGGGCCGACTCGGCCTTGGCCCAGTCGGTGGCCGGGGCGGGGTCGGCGGCGAGCGCGAGGGCGGCGAACCAGAATGCCATGACGGTGCGTCTCCAGGTGGGGCCGGGACATTATAGCTGCGTGCCAGCGGGAAGCGCGGCCGGACGCCGAAGTGTTCTCTCGCCGTTCGGGTCGGAACCGGGCCACGATGTCTCCCCGGCCATACCGTAAGTCCAAGGGTCGTTACCCATTTCGGGCACTTCCCCTTGACGAACGCACGGCGTAGGGTTCAGATACGGATGACGACTCGTACCAAAAGGGCAGGCAGAATGGCGTCCGTCGGCCGGACCAAGCGCGGCGTGCCGGAGGGACTGTGGATTCAGTGTCCGCAGTGCAAGGCCACCGTCTTCAAGAAGGAAGCCGAGTCGCGCTTCAACGTCTGCCCGGAGTGCGACCACCACTTCCCGCTGCCGGCCCGCGAACGCATTGCCCAACTGCTCGACGCCGATAGCTTCGAGGAGTGGTTCGCCGACTTGCAGCCGCTCGACCCGCTCGGCTTCGTCGATCGGCTGCCGTACGCCAAGCGGCTCGAAGCGGAACGAGCCAAGACCGGCATGCCGGACGCCGCCGTCGTCGGCAAGGGCTTCATCCGCGGCCGGCCGGTGGTCATCGGCATCACCGATTTCGCGTTCATGGCCGGGTCGATGGGGTCGGTGGTCGGCGAGAAGTTGACGCGGGCCATCGAGGCGGCCACCGCCGCGCGGCTGCCGGTGATCCTGGTCAGCGGCTCCGGGGGCGGGGCACGGATGCAGGAAGGCATCCTGTCGCTGATGCAGATGGCGAAGGTGTCGGCGGCGCTGGCGAAGCACGACGACGCGGGCTGCCTGTACGTCTGCGTCCTGACTAACCCGACGATGGGCGGCGTGGCCGCGAGTTGGGCCTTGCAGGGCGACATCACGCTCGCGGAGCCGGGGGCGATGATCGGCTTCGCCGGAAAGCGGACGATCTGGAACACGGTGCGGCTGGAGCTGCCGGAAGGGTTCCAGACGAGCGAATTCCTGTTGCAGCACGGCTTCGTCGATCGCATCGTCGCCCGCAAGGACCTGCGGACCGAGGTCGCGCGGATTGTGGACTACTGCGAACGGTAGGTACTGGCGTCTTAGCCCCGGAGGGGCGGCCGTTGGTAGCCAGGGGCGTCAGCCCCTGGTTGCTGGAGCAAATGACGAAAGCCCCGAAGGGGCGACAGTCTGCCGCCCCTCCGGGGCTGTTCAGTCTCGGGCCAAGGTCCCAGGGGCTGAC
>CAZNSL010000558.1:0-4585 GCA_964574975.1 uncultured Alcaligenaceae bacterium
GCCGCCGCGCGTTCGCCGTGAAGTGTGGACCGCGCTTCCCGAACCGCCGGCGCTCGCCGATCGACTCACCGCGATCGAGCGGCCGTCGCCGCCGGGGGCCGTGCTGGAGATTCTCGCGGCCGGTGAGCCGGACGACGCGAACCCGCTCGCCGGCAATTCAACAGAGCACGTCAGTCGATAGCCACGACCTTTTCCTCGCCCGCGCGGATCTCGATGCGCCGCTCCCAGACCGTCGGCCGGCCGTCCTTGGAGAACTCGACCCGCAGCCGGTAGCCGTAGGTCTTGCCGGATTTCAGCGGCGGCGTCTCGAAGCGGCGCTCGGTCGCCGTCTGCCGCGTCGGCTCGCCGTCGATCCACAGCTTCGCGCCGATCGGCACGCGCACCACGATCTCGGCTGGTCGCGGTGGAGAGTCGGACGTGAGCTTCGCGACCCGCTCCGGCGGCGGTAGGGCCGGCAGGGCTTGCGGCAGTACCGGGACGGCCGACGACATATCCGGCGTCGGCGGCGTACTGGGCGTCTGCGTCGGCTGTTCGCGGTACAGGCGCTTCAGTTCGGCCGGAACCGCGTCGCTCATCAGCACGGCCGTGCGGAACTGCTTGTACAACCGCCCGGTCGTGGCCGTCACCGCCGCGGTGAACTCGGGCCACGACTGCGGCCCGTCCGCCAACTCTTGCACGGCCGCCAGCGTGAAGAAGCCGCCCTCGGAGCCGCGAGCGAACGCCGCTTCGCCGGGTGCCGCCGCGTGCAGGTCGATCACGCGCTTCGGCCCGATCAGCAACTTTTCGAGCGGGGCGACCACCGGCGGAAACTCGAACGGCGGCACCTCGACGCGCACGACGTTCGCCGGCGCATCGGTGAGCAGCACGATCTGGCCGCGGAACTGCAACTGCAACTCGGCGAGCAGGTCGGCCCGCGGCAGTTTGGTCCCGGCGGGTGCGAGCGTGTACGCCTTGGTCGCGTCATCGTAGGTGACTGGGCCGGAGTAGTAGCACAGGACCGCGTCGTCGGCGCGGATCGGCAGCCCGGCGAGGCGGTCGCGGAGCGTCTCCGCCGTCGCGTCGGCCCCAACCAGGGCGACGACCGACCCGAGCCGATCCTTCGTCACGCCGTCGCGCACCAGCCGCTCGATGAGGGCCGCCCCGGCCTTGTTGGCCGCTCCGCCGTCCGCGGCCTTGTCGTCGGCCAACAGGACGAGGTACAGCTTACTGACGGGCGGGCGCGGCTTGGGTTCGGTAGGGACCGGTGGCGTTTCCGGCTCTGCGGGGGCCTTCGGCTCCTCGGACTTGACGGTGGGCGCGGGAGGCGGCTTGACGGCCCCGCGCGGGCCGTAGGCGGGCGGCCAATCGCGCAGCACTACCGGCAACGCGAGCATCACCGCGCTCGCATCGGGAGCGCACGGCTGGCAGTCGCTGGGCGGGCAGGCGCAGGCGCGCCAGCGCAGGAGCCGGGCGTCCAGATCGCGGGTGGCACCGAAGTACATCACTGCCGCCAGCACGCCGAGGACGGCCAACCACTTCTTCATAGCGACTCCATCGCGGGTCCGGGCGGCAGCACGGCAAAGGGTGCAGCGGGTGCAGCGGGTGCCATGCTTGCCGCTCTGGGCAAGCATGACGGAGCGTCGAAGCCATGCTTGCTCAAGGCGGCAAGCATGGCACCCAACTAGCATGACCGCTGGCGCGGGCGCGGCCAACGTTCTGCCCGGAATGGGCGGCGGAGTCTGGGGCGGTCGGGGCGCGTGTGCGGCGAGTAGCGGCTGCGCCGGCTCAGCGGCGGAACGCGGCCAGCGGCGTCGGCAGGTTGTCGTGCTGTTCGAGCGTTGGGATCTGGGCGAACGCCCGGTTCAGCAACCGCCGGCCGCCCTCGGCGATGCGGTTGCCGATCACCGCCAACCGCCGCAGGCCGGCGGCGTGCGGCGACTCGGCCAGGGCCAGCGCCCCGGCGTCGGTTAGACCGTTGCGGCTCAGGTCCAGGTCGGTGACGCCGGCCAGCCCCGGCCAGCGGGCCAGCGCGTACGCTCCGTCGTCGCCGAGGTCGTTGTCGGAGAGGTCGAGTTCCACGAGCGGCGGGGCGGCGGCCCCGGCGGCCAACGGCTCGACCGCCGTCGGGCCGCAGCGGGCGTCCGCCAGTCCGAGCCGCGTCAGCCCGGTCAACCGGGTCGAGGTCAGAAGCGCCCCGGCCCCGGCGGTGCCGACCGGGTTGCCCGACAGCCGCAGTGCCCCAAGGCGCGTGAGGTGCGGTGCCGCGGCCAGGGCGTGCGCCCCGGCCGGGCCGATCTCGTTGTCGCCCAGATCGAGTTCGGTCAGGCCCTCCAGGTGCGGCGACGCGGCCAGCGCCAATGCCCCGTCGTTGCCGATCAGACCGCGGGCCAGCCCGAGGCTGCGTAGCCCCGCGAGGTGCGGCGACAGGGCGAGTGCCTTCGGCAATGCGTTGCCGAGCTTGCTGGCCGTCACGGTCAGCGCGGTGAGTCGCGCGAGGTGTTCGCACTTGGCCAGCCGCGGCAGGTGGCCCTCGACGTCGAGCAGGCGGGCATGCCGCACGGGAACGGCGGCGAACAATTCGTCGCCGCGGGCGAGGAACGAGCGGGCGTCGATGTCCACGACCTCGGGGAAGCCGCGGTGGAACTCCCACTTATCGGCCAGCCCGCGCAAGGCCGCACCCCAGCCGGCTAGGTTGCCCTCGCGCAGCACCTTGTCCCGTTCGGCCAGCGGCGTCCGGCGGCGGTCGTCGGCCGGTAGGCGGGCCAGGGCGCACTGGACGCGGATGAATTCGGCGCGGGCCGGGTCGCCGTGTTCGTCGAGCCAGTCGGCGTAGATGAGGCGCGGCCCGTCGGCGTCGGGATCGGCGAGGATGAGCCGGAGGAAGGCGTCGGCGTCGGTCATGGCGACGCAATCCTAGCCCACGCCGCGGCCGGGGGCGGCTCACCAAGTCGCCGCGGAGTCACGGTGTCGGCATTGGCGGCAAGAAGTCGGCGACCTTGCAAGTAAACCCCGGCAACACGTCTTCGCCGGACAACGTGTCGCCGTCCGTAAACGTCGTACCGCTGCGGTCGGCGCGCAGTACCTGGACGGTACGAATGTTGGGGTTTACGACCCAGATGAGCGGCACGCCCACGGAGCGGTAGTCGGCAATTCGCTGATCGAGTTCGAGGACGGTGTCGTGCGGCGATACGACCTCGACGACCAAATCGGGGGGGACCGCGATGTCTTTGTCCGACAACTCCGGCGAAAGCCGCTCGGCGCGGACGAACGCAGCGTCCGGTTTTCGAATGTGAAGCGGCCGGCCGGGGAAGCAGCGGAACGCGGTGTCTTGCGGGTAGGCACGGCCCAGAGCTTTCGACTTCAGAAACAGCGCGATCAGTAGGTAGATTTCGCCGCCGACCCAGGACGCCTTTTCGCTCATCGGCTTCTCCACGAGTCGGCCGTCGATCGCTTCGTACCCCTCCGGGGCGAAAAACTCGCGCTCGTCGAGTTCATCCGGGTCGTCCAGCAGCACGTCGGCGGTCGCCATCGGAAGTCCCCCGTTGACTCACGGCTCTTCGAGGTAAGTGTACCCTTCCAGCCCGCTTTCGTAGAAGCGCAGGAGTTGCTTCGACTCCTCCAGCGAGATTTTGCCCGCCCGCAGCGCCCGCTCCACGTCCTTGCGCATCGAGTGGGCCAGCTCGTCCGCCGAATACTGCACGTAGTGCAGCACCTCGCGCACCGTGTCGCCCTTGATGACGGCATCGAGCGACGGCGAACCGTCCTCGTCGAGCGAGACGTGGACGGCATTGGTGTCGCCGAGCAGATTGTGCAGGTCGCCGAGAATCTCCTGGTACGCTCCCAGCAGGAAGGTGCCGACGTAGTACGGCTCGCCGTTGAGGGCGTGGACCGGCAGCGTGCTCTTCACGTCGCGCAGGTCGATGAACTGATCGACCTTGCCGTCCGAGTCGCAGGTGATGTCGCCCAGTACCGCCCGCCGCGTCGGCGGCTCCGTCAGTCGGTGGATCGGCATGATCGGGAAGAGTTGCTTGATCGCCCACGAGTCCGGCATCGACTGGAACACCGAGAAGTTGCAGAAGTAGGTGTCCGATAGCATCGTGTCGAGGCCCTGGAACTCCTCCGGGACGTAGTCGAGGTCGCGGGCGATCCGCTGGAGCTTGACGCAGATGCTCCAGAACAACCGCTCGGCCAGGGCCCGCAGCTCGACCGACAGGTGCCCGAGCTTGAACAGGTTGACCGACTCCTCGACGGCCTGAACGGCGTCGTGGTAGTTTTCGAGGCTGTTCTTCTTGGCCAGGTCGCGGTGGATCGAGAACAGGTCCTGGATCGGCTGTGGGGCGTCCTCGTCGAGGGCGTCGGGGATCGTGCCGCCGGGGCTTTCCATGTTCGTCGAGCCGAGCACGTCGAAGACCAGCACCGAGTGGTAGGCGACGACGGCCCGACCCGATTCGCTGAGGATGGTCGGGTGAGGCATCCCGGCCTCGTCGCACACGCTTTTGATGCGGAAGACGACGTCGTTGGCGTACTCTTGCAGGGTGTAGTTGATGCTCGACTCGAAGTCGGTCTGCGAGCCGTCGTAGTCGATGCCGAGGCCGCCGCCGACGTC
>CAZNSL010000559.1:0-4580 GCA_964574975.1 uncultured Alcaligenaceae bacterium
TCGGCGATCTCGCCGGCGGTGGCGGCGAGCTGGCGCAGGATCGACCGCTCGCGGACGATTTCCGCGTAGTGGCGGATGTTCGCCGACGTCGGGACGTTCTGCACGAGCGCGCCGAGGTATGCGAGGCCACCGACGTAGTCGAGCTTCTGCGCCGACGCGAGCGCCTCCGACAGCGTGACGACGTCGACCGGCTTGCCGTCGCCGGCGAGCGTGACGATGTGCCGGTAGATGACGCGGTGCGCGTCGCTGTAGAAGTCCTCGTCCGAGACGACGTCGGCGATGCGGTCGCCCGCCTCGTTGTCGAGCAGCAGCGCCCCTAGGATCGACTGCTCCGCCTCCAGCGAGTGCGGCGGCAGCTTCAGCGACTCGAGTTGCGGATCGTCGGGCATGGATCGTGGCTGGGAGCGATGCTGATTTTACCGTAGCGGCGCAGTTGCGGGGCAGTCGCCCGGATGTCTCGACACGGAACCGGGCCGTCGCGGCTCGCAGGGGACTCCATGGATTGACTCGTTGACAATGCGGCGGGAGGATACGGTCGAAGTGCCCTAGCCGGGAGGCTCCCCGTGAAGCGGACCTGCCCTGAAGCCAGCCAGACCTCTCGCCCGCCTCGCCACATCGCGTTGCGCGCGCGCAAGCTCGCTCTGCGAACCTGCTTGCTCCTCTTCGTGGCGGCAAGCCCGGGCGCGCGATCTGCGACGCTGAACCTGTCGCAGGACCTGGTGCCGCTCGGAATCGCGGCCACCAACATGACCCCGAACCAGCCCGCCCTGGATGCTGGGCCACTCCTCCTGCAGGGTGTCGAGTACGCGAAGGTCCACGGCATCGCGAACGTTGTCGCCAATCCGGGGAAGTACTACTTCCTGAATGCGCTGGAGTCGAACGCGCACGTTGGCCTGCGGCAGATCGACAACATGACGATCGACTTCCGTGGTGCCGATCTGGTCTTTGCGCATCCGCTGCACTACGGAATCATCGTCTACTACAGTACGAATGCCGTCCTGCAGAATTTCACAGCGGAACACCAGCCTCTGCCGTTCACGCAGGTGCGAGTGGACGCGATCGATGTGCCCAACCGGCAGATCCGGTACACGACCCAGTCCGGCTGGGCGGATCCGCCAACCCTCAACGCGATCAGCGGCCCGGGCGGGCTGGGCCCCGCCTTGGTCGACATCCACGTCTTCCGCCACGGCAGGCCGATCCTGGGACGCCTCATCACGCAGCTCCCGCTCGTTGCGGGCCACATGCAGATTGCCGACTCGGGTCTGACGCCTGCGGGCACCCTTGCCGCGGTGCGGCCGGGCGACATTGCAGTCGTCGCGTTGAAAGACTACGCCACTACGATCAACACTAACCACTGCGTCGGTTGCACGCTGCGGAACATTTCAGTGTACTCGGCGGCGAACGCCGGGGTGCAGAGCATCGACTCGGCGGGTAACTTGCTGGAGCGCGTGTACTCCATCCCGAAGCCGGGCACCGACCGACTCGTCAGCACGTTCGGCATTGCCACGTTCCCCATGCTCGGCCCGAGCAATCGAATTCGCCTCTCGCGCGCGATCGGCACGATGGATGACGCGTTTGCGATGGTCGGCCAGTTCGTGGGCACTGTTAAGAGTCAGGCCGGCGCCAGAACCCTGCTCCTGCAAGGCAGCGGTGGCCCATCGATCCTCGACGCGCGTGACAGCGTGCCGAACGGCGCGGCGGTGGCGTTCCAGCGCCTGTCGGACGGTGTGATCCTCGGGAACGCCATCATCGTCTCGCAAACGGCCCCGTCGCCCTCACCGCCCTATCAGGTCACCTATGCATTCGATCGCGACCTTCCCGGCGGTCTGCTCGGGAGCGTGATGTACACGACCGATGCCACTCTCAACAATCCCGGCACGACGCTCGAACGCAGCACCGTACAAGGCGTGAGTTGCTGCAAGGCGGCCTATCTGGGCGGCTTTGCAAATGGCGAGGTGCGCGGAAACTACATCCGCCGCTCGGCGTGGTCCGGCGTGTTCATGGTGCAGGCGACCGCACCCGGCGATCCACCGACGCCGCCGCTGACAAACCTCAATGTTGCGAACAATGTCATCGACGGCACGAACGTGAAGTCCGACTGGTGGTGGTTCGAGTTCGGGGCTGTTCAGTCGGTGACGCTGACGGCGGCATACGACTTGATGGCGCACAGCGCCTTCTCGGGCATCAACATCGCAAACAACTTCATCGCCGATTCCGGACGCTCCGCCGTCTGGCTGGGCAATACGTCCGGAAGCAGCGTCACCGGCAACTACATCCTCAACGCGAATCGTCGGCCCGATCTTGCCAACGCCTATCAGCCGCGGATCGCCGACGCGTTTCGCCCGCTCGTCGTCGATACGACGTCCAGCGCGGTGACCGTTGCCGACAACACGATCGACGGCACGTCGGGCACGATGTTCGTGAGCGACAACCAGTACCGGGAGCTGGCGGCCTATCCGCCGGGCGGCAGCATGCGCCTGAACGCGCACAGCCTCGGGAGTCTGGCGAACCCTTCCATCACGCTTACCGACGCCGACGGCGTCGCGTTCACCGTCAACATTCTGAACGCAACGACCCACTCGCTCGACGTACAAGTGCCATCCTCGGCGGCGCTCGGCGGCGCGTACGTGACGCTGACCTCCGGCCCGGCGAAGTACTTCGGCACCTTGTTCATCGACAGCCAGGACAACATTCCGGCGGTCAACGGATGCACCTACAACCCCAGCGCATCGTCCACCTCGCTGCCGGACGCCGGCGGCACCGTCTCGATCCTCGTCGTGACCCAGGCCGGCTGCGCGTATACCGCGATCGATCCCGATCCGTTCGTCGCGGTCGGCGGGGGCGGTACCGGATACTCGGTGGTTACGGCGAACTTCGCCGCCAACGCCGGCGCCGGACGCAGCACGACGCTGGAAATTGCGGGCATCCCGATCAGCCTGTACCAGGCCGGCAACATGCCCGGCACAGGTACTGTGGTCGGCAATCCGTACGGGCCTTTGAGCGTGCAGGGAGGAACGCTCACGGGTTCCCTGGTCTCGAACCTGCAACCTGGTGCGGTGATTCAGCTCGGCAGTACCGCCGGGGCCGCGGGCTCGGTCGCAGAGATCGACTTCCAGACGCTCGCCATCGCGCCCGGCAACACGCTCACCGTGCGCTCGGGGGCGCCCGGACAATCGCTCGTGCTCTATAACGCGTCATCGTCCCCGAGCTCCATTGCCGGTACGCTGCAGGCGCAGGGCGGCAACGGCGCGCCGCCTCCGGCGCTGATCCTGCGCGACCCCAACGGCATCGACATCGCCGCCGGCGCCCTGGTATCCGCGCCCGCGGGCCTCACCCTCGACACGCTGGGCGTTACGTCTGCGGCCGGGAAGCCGGTGACCAACGCGGGCGTGCTCGACGGCGGCCCGAGTCTCGCGCTCCACGGGGCGCGCGTGACCGGCGGCGGCGCCTACAAGGGCAACGCGACGTTCATCGGCGTAACCGGCCACGCCAACAACCCGGTCAACGGCGCGCACTACCTCGCCAACGGAATACAGTTGTATCCGAGCACCGGCGGCAACGTCGACCTCACCTTGAACGCGTATGGCAGCACGCCGCAGGTCCTGAACATCATGATCAACGGCGACGGGACCGTGTCGATGCCGTCCGCGTGGCCCCCCGGGGCCACCGTGCCAGCCAATAACGCCGTGATCCCGCCCGGCGGCTCACGCCCCGCCGGGGTGCCCGAACCTGCCTACGGCGGCGGCAGCATGATCGTGCAGGCGCGAGGATCATTGCAGGTGACCTCGGGCCCGACCAACGACTTCACATTTCCCGGCGCGATCGCGATGAAGTCGGGCGGGACGCTCGACCTCAACGGCGTCGTGATCAACCAGGGATGGACCGTCACCGGCAAGCAGTTCCAGGGCGTGTTCTTCGAATCACCTGAAATCGTGAGCCCGGCCGGATTCATTCAGGTGCTGACCAACAGCCCCAACTGGATCAACTTCAGCACCCGGCCACAGCAGCACGTACGAACGTGGTCGCTGGCTCCCAACGCTTCCGGCGGCGCGAGCTACGCCGTCGCGGACTCGTTCGCGACGCACCTCAATTCGTACTCCGCAACCATCGAGGCCGCGGCCAACGGAGAGTGCTGGACCTGCCTCATCAATCCGAACTCCGTCGACATGCGGTAACGAAGAGGGCCGCACGAGTGCGGCCCCCTTTTCAACGCCGCGGGCGTCAGCCCTGCGCGGTCTCGCCGACGACGGTCACCGTGACGTTGGCGACCACGTCGGTGTGCGGCGCGACCGTCAGCGGGAAGTCGCCGACGTGCTTCAGCGTGCCCTCCGGCATCCGGATCATCGCCTTCTCGACGGCGATGCCCTGCGCGGCCAGCGCCTCGACGATGTCGACGTTGGTCACGGAGCCGAAGAGGCGCCCGTCCACGCCCGCCTTCTGCGTGATCCGGACGACGAGGCCCTCGAGCTTCTCGGCCACCGCCTGCGCGGCCGCGAGCTTCGCGCCGGCCGCGGCCTCGAGCTCGGCGCGCTTCGCCTCGATGAGCTTCAGGTTCTCGGCGGTGGCGCGCTTGGCCTTGC
>CAZNSL010000560.1:0-4567 GCA_964574975.1 uncultured Alcaligenaceae bacterium
GCCAGGTACTCCGCGTACGCGGCCAGCTTGTGCCGCACCAGCCGCACCCGCTCGGCCGCCCGCCGCAGGGCGTCCGGCCTTGTGTCGGCGTCGAACCCCGCCACGGCCTCGCGGTGTTCGGCGATCATCGCCGCCAGGCCGTCGGCCACCGCCGCCCGCACCGAGCGGTCGCCCCCGGCCGTGCCGGCCGTTACCGGGAACCGCATCAGCCGCCCACCCACCCGGCCGAGGAACCCCTCGACCTTGTCGACGAAGCCGGCGTGGGCCCGGGGCACGAAGTAGCAGCCGCCCTTCTCGCGGACGCTGAACAGGTCGGCGTGCCGCTCGAAGAGCCGCTGGATCAGCCGGGTCAGGTCGGAGCCGGTGCGGGTGGCGACCGCGGCGTCCAGGTGTTCCTGGGCCAGCGTGGCCAGGCCGGCCAACTCGCAGGCCACGCGGCCGGACGCCTTGTCGAGCCGGAGGACGGTCTCCAGGGTGTACTCGTAGCGGTCGCCGGCCCGGGACTCTTGCGTGAACTGGAAGGCGATCTCCGAGGCGGTTTCGCCGACGGGGCGGATGATCCGCTGGCGGGCGAGCTTCTTGCAGGCCCGGGCGAAGGCGTGGCGGGGCAGCAGTTGCCGGGCGGCGGACTCGTCCAGGCCGGCCTCGGCGAGGGCGACGCGGACGGCGGCGTAGGGGACAGCGGTGCCGCCGGCGGCCCAGGTGATGACCTCGCCCAGCACGGGGGCGTTCGGGACGGCCGGCGTGGCGGCCGCGGGCATTGCGGTCACGGGAAACCTCCTTCGGGGTTGGTGCGAGCGAAACGGCCTGGCCGGGCGATCGCGGCCGGGTGGAACGCTAATCGGTCTTTCGAAGCGGATCACATGGAAAGGACGCGTCCGACGGCCTCGCCGCCGGGGTCGAGCGTGCGGACGAGGTGGACCTCGTCGCTGACCGCCGTCAGGTCGCCCGCGTCGCCGCCGACGACGAACGAAATCAACCAGGCCCGGGCCGATCGCTTCCAGGCCAGGAAGGCCGCCCGGACGGCGGCCGGGATGGAACATTGGGCGTCGGTCAGGAACACGGCGTCCGTTACGCCCACCGGGGCACTTAGCTCCCGGACCATCCGCGGCAGTTCGCGGACGGGCACGTCCAGGGTGCTGCCGCCGCCGAGGAAGGCCGCCAGCCAGTCGACGAGTTTGGCCTCGTCCCATCGGTGCGGCGGTAGGGCCAGCAGCCGCTCCCCGGTGTCGCCGGAGTAGGCCGCCAGGCCGCACCAGCGTCGCTGGCGGCGGGCCACCCAGGCCATCGCCAGGGCCAGGGCTTTGGCCGCGTGGGCTTTTGCTCCCTCCATCGAACCGCTCTCGTCCACGCAGACGACGACGGGCCCCTTTCCGACCGGTTCGCTGGCGTGCCACTCGCGGCAGAGGGCCTGCCGCTCGGCGATGCGGCGGAGGGCGTCCCACTCGAACTCGGGCAGGGCGAGCCGTGCCAGTTCGCTCGGGAGTAAGCGGCCGACGTCGCCGCCAAGTTCAACACCGACGACGTCATCGAGGCCGTGGCCGGCCTTTTGCCGCTGCTTCGACTGGGCCACCCGCCGGTAGCGGCCGGCCAGGTCCACGATGCGGCGGAGTACCGGATCGGATCGCACGCGGCGGAACAGGACGGCGACTGCCTTCGGGTCGTTCGTGCCTGCGGTGCCCGGCCCCAGGCCGAGGGCCGCGGTCGTCTCGTGCAGTGCACAGACCTCGGCGTCGGCCTCGGCGACGGCCCGGCCGACCGCCCGCAATGTTGCGATGTCGCTGTCGCCGACCTCGGGCGTCGAACCGGCCTCGTCCCGCCCGGCGAGCGTTTGGAACTGCTCGGCGAAGGCGACGGCCGCGATGCACGCGGCCGCGTCGTCGAGCTGCGTCGCGGCGTGCAGGGCCCGGTAGTCGGGCGTCTCCAGGAGGGCCGCCACGAAGTCGCGACGCCGGCCGTCGCGGCAGGCCGGCGTCAGCCGCGGTTCGGGGTCGAACGCCGCCGCGTGGAAGTCTGCGGCGGCGTACTCGTCCAGGGCGAGCCGCCGGAACCGCTCGCTGTCGTTCAACAGGTCGCGGCCGCGGCGAAGGCCCCACTCGTCCACCTCCAACGCCGTCGGCCCGGCCCCGGCCGGCGGTACGTCGCCGCCGGAAATCGCCAGGGCCGGCTCCGCCTTGGCGGGCACGTCGGTGCCGCCGAGGTCCAGGAGCGTCAACAGGTCGTCGTCGGTCACAACGCCTCCTCGGGTTCAGAGAGACTCGATGCTGGCCAGTTTGAGTTGCTTGAGTTGCTCGCGGACGTGGGAGCGGGCACGCTCCAGCCGGCCGTCGCCGGTCAGGCCGGCCAACTGCTTGTCGATCTCGGAGAGTTTGGCCGCCGCCTTTGCCGCCTCGCCGAGGTCGCGGACCTCCGCCCCGGCCAGCACCTCGTCGGCTTCGAGCAGGAGCTGGTTGACCCGCATGCCGACCGGGTTAGCGACCCGGGCGATGACCCTGGCGACCACCTGCGGCTGCTCGGCCGGATCATCCCACAGGGCGTGGACGGCGATTTCGAGGTGTTCGGGCTCGACCGCGTCCGCGCCGCACAGGTAGGCGTAAGCCCGCACGGCCGCCACACTCTTGACCTGCCGCCGGTCGCCCGGCCGCACGCCCTCCTTGGCCAGCTCCCGCAGCACCGCCTCCAGCGCCACCTTCGCGTCGTCGGTCCACGCCATTGCGCAGGCCTCCCGCTGGGCCTGGGCCAGTTCCGCCTGCGTTATCGCTGTGGTGAGTTTCGGCGTCAGGTCGTCGGCCCACAGGAGCCGGTTGCGGCCGGCCGCCGAGCGGATCGGCACCACCGCCTTGCGGAGGGTGAAGCGGTCGAACAGGGCGGCCAGCTCGCGGGCGGTCTCGGGGCAGGGCCACTCGTTGGACGCGGCCACGCACAGTTGCAGGGGGACCGCGCGGGCGACGCCGTCGCCGGCGTCGTAGGTCCGCTCGTTGAGGACCTTGAGCAGTGCGTTGAGAATGGCGCTGGAGGCCTTGAACACCTCGTCGAGGAAAGCGAAGTCGGCCTGGGGCAGCTTGCCGGCGGTGACGCGGACGTAGCGGTCCTCCTTGAGGCCAGCCAGTGAGACGGGGCCGAACACCTCCTCGGGGACGCTGAACTTGGTGAGGAGGATCGAGAACTTGGTGCCGCCGGCCCAGGCGAGTAGGCTGTCGGCGAGCAAACTCTTGGCACAGCCGGGTGGTGAGACGAGCAGGACGTGTTCGCGGGCGAGCAGGGCGGTGAGGACCAGGTCGACCTCCTGGTCGCGCTCGACGAGGGCGGCGGACAGCTCGCGGCGGGCCCGGGCGACCTTCTCGCGGGGCGCACCGGGGTCGGGACGGAAGACGCGCATGCGGGGACTCCTTCTACGGGTGAATTTGGCGAGGTTCGGGCGCGGAATAGCTGTTCGATGGACGACGGGCACTTGACGGGCGGCCCGCGGTGTCCAACCTAACCGGCCCAAAGGCCGAATGTCCCTGTCGGTGAGAAGACCGTGACGATGAGCCCGGTCACCAACATGTATGACATGGATTCGGCGGCGATTTAGGAACCGCGTGGATGCACCAGTTCCCGGACGGCTAGCCTTGGCTTCCGGAACCAACTGAACCGTAAGAAAATGGAATTCGCGCCGGCCGCATCATGGTGCGCGGGCCACTCTGAAGTGGTCGCGTACTGCACTGTGACCGCAGGCCGGTACCCGCGTTGCCAACACTTTACGCGACGGTCGCGCACTCGACCGCCTGGGCGACGACGGCCTTGGTGTCGTCGAAGAAGTCCTGGCCCAACATCCACCGGAGGTAGCCGGGGTCGCGCCGGGCGACGGCGGCCAGCGGCTGGCCGCGGTACTTGCCCTTTTTGAACCGGACCTCGCCCTCGACGCGCGTGAAGAAGCCGTCAGAGTCGACGGCGCAAGCGTCCAGAAACCGCTCGTGCAGGCCGGTCGGGGTCCGGGGCAGGTCGGGGTAGCGGCCGAGCATCGCGTCCAGGACATCGGCCGTGGCCAGCACGTCGTCCGCGGCGGCGTGGGCCCCCTCGTGGTCGCGGCCGAGGTAGAAGCGGACGGCGGCGGCGAGGTGCCGCGGCTCCAACTGGTGGAACATCTCCATCGGGTCGACGAGGGCGCGCCCCTCCAGGTCGAACGCCACCCCGGCCCGCTGGAACTCGCAGTAGAGGACGCGCAGGTCGAACCGTTTGAGGTTAAACCCGCAAAGGTCGCAGCCGTCGAGGAACCGGGCCAGTTTACCCGCGACCTGGGCGAACGTCGGCTCGCCGGCCACGTCGCCGTCGCCGATGCCGTGCACGGTGGTCGCCTCGGGCGGGATCGGGATGCCGGGGTTGAGCCGCCGCGTCCGCTGCTCCTTCGCGCCCGACGGCTCCATCCGCAGCACGCTGACTTCCACGACCCGGGCGGTTTTGACGTCGGTACCCGTCGTCTCCAGGTCGATCACCGCGAGGGGACGGTTGAGGGCGAGATTGTTGAACATGATCGACGGCATCCCATGAATTAATTACTGCCGGACGGGCAGGTCGGCCGGCAGAA
>CAZNSL010000561.1:0-4561 GCA_964574975.1 uncultured Alcaligenaceae bacterium
CTCCGGGGCTAAGGCATGAGTTTCATACATCCCCTAATGCTCGGCGGCGTCGCCCTCATCGCACTGCCGATCGTGCTGCACCTGCTCATGCGGCAGCAGCCGAAGCACTTCCTCTTTCCGGCCGTGCGCTTCATCCAGCGCCAGGTGAAGACCAACCAGCGCAAGCTCCGTCTCCGCCACCTGCTGCTGCTCTTGCTGCGCATCTTGCTCGTCGCGCTGATGTGCCTGGCGCTGGCCCGGCCGCGGCTCTTTAGCGACCGGCTCACCCTCGGTGGCGACCAGGCGGCAGCTGTCGTCCTGATCGTCGATACCAGCGCCACGACCGAGTACAACGTCGCCGGCCAGTCCCGACTCGATGCGGCCAAGGAGCGGGCTGGCGAGTTGCTGGACGAAATCTCCGAGCAGGGCCGCGTCGCCGTCCTCGACACCGCCGAACCCACCGCGGAGTGGCAGCCAAACGTCCGCGCTGCCCGCGAGCGCATCGCCGCCCTGAAGCTACGGCCCGGCAACCAGCCGGTCACGACCGCGCTAGCCGTCGCTTACCGGCTGTTCCAGCAACTCGCCAAGGAGGAAACCGAGGGCGACACCCTGCCGCGCTTCGTCTACGTTCTGTCGGATCACACGCCGAACTCGTGGGACAACGGCCGGGTCAAGGAGTTGATCGAACTGCGCGATGCTCTGCCCGATCCGAAAGCGAAGGGCGTCTACATCGATGTCGGCGTGGACGAGCCGGCGGACGTGGCCGTGTCCGACCTGCGGATGAAGCAACTCGTGCCGCGCAACCGGCCAGCAGCGCTCGAAGTCAGCGTGCTACGAACCGGACCGAAGGTCGAGTCGGAACTGATGTGCCGCTTCGACGGCAACCCGGACGGCGAGCGCAAGCCGTTGACGCTCCAGCCGGGCCAGTCGGCCGTGGTCGGCTTCGAGAAGCGCGACCTTGCCCCCGGCTGGCACACCGTCGAGGTGCGACTCTTGACCGACGACAGCCTGCCGATCAACAACGTCCGCTACGCAACCTTTCAGGTCCGCGAGCCGCGCAAACTGCTGGTCCTGACCGACGAGGTTTCGGCCGCCCGGAATTGGAAGAGCGCCATCGAGCACCAGGGCGAGTACGTCTGCGACGTGCGGGCGGTCGGCGACGCCTTCGTGCGCGGCCTGACGCCCGACGACATTGCCAACGGGTACAAGGCCGTCTTCCTGTTCGAGGTGGCGCGGCCGTCGGCGTCGCTGTGGCAGGTGTTGGAGGCGTACGTCAATCGCGGCGGGGCGATCGGCGTGGTGCCGGGTGGCGAGGAAGTTGGCCGCGACGAGTACAACGTGCCGGAGTCGGCCCGCCGGCTGATGCCCGGCCAACTCGACGCGTACGAGTCGAGCGACGCAGGCGTCGAGTTCGTCGACTATCTGTACTCGCATCCGATGATGGCGCGGTATCGGGACTACGCTCAGCAGCCAGATAGCGTCCTCGTGTCCCCGCGGCGGACTTACCGCTATTGGTCGCTTAAGCCGGCTGAGAAGGTCAACGTGCTACTACGTTACGCCGACAAGGAGCGCCGCCCGGCCATCCTGGAGCGGGTGCCGGAGGCGTCGAATGGCCGCGGCAAGGTGGTGCTGTTCACGTCGCCGCTCGACGGCGGGCTACGCAAGGACGACCGCGGACGGGGGCCGAACGATTACAACGACGCGCACCCCTTTTACTTCGTGCTGGCCAACCACGTGGCCCGCTACTTGGCCGGCGAGGCGGAGGACGCGGCGTTCACGCACCCCGTCGGCCGGCCGGTGACGGTGCCGCTACCGCCGGGCCGGCGCGACGCGGCGTTCGTCCTCCAAGGCCCGGGACTGACCGGAGCCGACACGCAGGTGAACCGTCCGGACGGCGCGACCGAGTTGGTGCTGACGCAGCCGCAGCAGCCAGGGCACTACACGCTGATGTCCACGGATCGAGCGTGGTCGTACGCCTTCAGCCTGAACCTGCCGCCGGGCGAGTGCCTGCTGGTGCCGCGAATCGCGCCAGAAGTAATCGAGAAGCTGTTCGGCGATGGTGCGGTGGTGGCCCCCGGCCAAAACCGCAAGCTGCGAGATGCGATGGAAGGGACGCTGCGTCAACCGGTGGAGCTGTTCCCCTGGCTCATGATCCTGGTGCTGGTGGTGCTGGCGGTCGAGAACCTCCTGGCGAATCGGTTCTACCGCAACGACGCCAAGAATGAATCCGAGCCGCGCACGCAGGCCGCGCAGCGGCCGGAGTAAGCGGTCGAGCGCTCGGCCGCTGACTCTGGCCGCTGACTCTGGCCGCTGACTCTGGCCGCTGACTCTGGCCGCTGACTCCGACCGCTGCGCGGCTGCGTGCGCGGCTCGGATAAGCCGCTCTCCGGCTCATGCCGGCCGCTCACTTCGTCGGCACCTTGCCCTCGTCGATCCGCTGCTTCCACAGCGAGTAGCCGCGCTCGCGGCTGCGTTCGTCGCCGCCGGCGTTGTACGGGATGTTCGCGGTGGGGTCGAGTTGCGCTAATCGAACCGCCGCCAACTCGCGCAGCCCCACCCGTTCGGCCTTCAGCGCCTCGGCCAGCCGGCGATACGTATCGACGGAGTGCCGCTCCTCCTCGCTGAAGTCGTGCAGAAAGGCAATCGCTTCGTCCGCCTGCGGGCCGTAGTCTTTGCGCGTCCGCAGTTCGTCGAACAACTTGACGTCGTTGCCCGGTTCGCGAGCGATGTAACCTTGAAGTGCCGCCGCGACCGCCCGCCGCTGTTCCACCAGGCCGGGGGCCGGCTCCTCGAACAAGTCCACCAGTCGCGTCAGGTTGCCCAGCGCTCCATCGCCGAGGATGCCGATCATCTTGTGCGAGCCGCGCGCGTGCTGCTCCATCTCCGACAGCACCGTCTCGATCGACTTCCCGGGCTCGTGTGCCTTGGACGCCAGCGCCTTGCGGGCCAATTCCAGTTCGGGAATGCGGTCGCGCGGAAGCCGCTTCTCCGGGTCCGGTAGCCACTCCTCTGGCATCATCGCGGGCTTCGCCGACTTCGGTCCCGACCCCGGCGGCTGCGCCGGCCACGTCAGCACGGACACCTCCGGCGCGGCCGCGAGCGCGGTTTCGTTCGCCCCGTCGAAACCGACCTTGGCCTGGCCGTCGACCACGGCGACCGTCACCCGCGTCACCGGCCGGGGGCCGTCGCCGTCCCGGCGAAATGGCTCGCCCGCGAAGACCGTCACGGAATCGACCAGGACGTGGGACCCTGCCTCGAGGGTTACGTCCCAGGCGTGGCCGCCGGCGCGGACGCGGACGCGCGTCGGCGCGCCGGCCTTGGTCGTCGTCAAGTAGACCCGGCCGCGGTCGAGCGTCAGGTCGGCGTCGAAGCCATCGGGTGGGGCGTGCAGCGTTGCGACGCTTTCGAGCAGCGGCGGTCGGGCGAGGTACTCCGGTAGGTTACCCCAGAGGGTCACGACGAGGCCGCCGTCGAACTTCAACTCGCTGCGCGAACCGGGCAGGCTCATGAGCGGCTCGCCCGACGTGAGCTTGCCGTCGGGGACGACCGCCCACGGCTGGTCGCCGTCCTTGTGCACCAGGGTCGCCAGCGGGCCGGCCGTGAAGTTCGCCACCGGCTTGCGCTCGGTGCTGGCCGCGACGATGGTCGGCTTCGGTGGCTCGGCCGGCTTGGCGGGGGCCTTCGCCTCCGGCATCGGCACCGGCGGCGTGGCCGGTTCGGGGACCTTCGCCTCCGGCATCGGCGCGGGCGGTTCGGTCTTCTTCTCCGGCTCCGGTAGCGGTGTCGGCGGTTCGAGCTTCAGCGGCCCGCCGTCGGCGATGAGGCTGGGCGGCGGGTCACCGGGCAGCGGGGCCTGCTCCGACGGGAACGCCTTCCAGAGCGTCACGGCCAGGGCCGCGGCCATCGCCGTGGCTCCCAGAAGTTGCAGCCAGACGTTCTTGCGGATGCGGCGGGATTCGGTCTGGAACTCGCGGTCGTCGGGGAACGACGGCGGGCCAATGCGCTGGGCCTTGCGGTTGGCGACGGACTCGCGACCCTTGACCAGCGCGTACATCCGCTCGCGCGCCTTGGGTGGCACGTGGGCCGGCTCGCCGAGGACGAGCGTCAGGATTTGGTGGCACGCCGCGACCTCGGCGAGGTGAACGTCGGAGTCGAGCGCCCGGCTCTCGACCTCGGAGACGGCATCGGAGGAGAGGTCGTTGTCGAGGTACTCGGCAACGGTGTTGGCGTCCATCTTGTCGGGACCAGCGGCCGGCGGCGCGTTGAGACCGCGGCGGCGGGTCACCTTCTTGATGCGCTCGATGAGTTCCTGAGCGACGTGGCTCTCGCCGACCTTCTTGCCGATCTCGCGGGCCTGCATCGGCTCCAGGGTGTCGTCGAGGTAAGCGAGTAGGGTGCGGAGGGTCAGTCGCATGGGTGGTGCCGGTTAGGAGGGCGAACGGGTTGCGCGGGCGTCACCCATATCAGTGGGGCAATTGTGGTCGAACCGTACACGACTTTTGAGAAATTGCTCCAGAAAGAAGACTTCACCACAGAGTCACAGAGGGCACAGAGAAGGCAGAGGAATGATTCATTCCTCTGC
>CAZNSL010000562.1:0-4557 GCA_964574975.1 uncultured Alcaligenaceae bacterium
AGCAATTCCGGATTGCTCGGCGGTTCACCCGCGACGCCAAAATCGCCTGCGGTCCGTACCAGGGCAGTCCCGAACACTTCCTGCCAGAAGCGGTTGACGGTGACGCGGGCCGTCAGCGGATGGTCCGGCCGCAGCAGCCACTCGGCCAGGCCCAGGCGATTCTTCGGCAACTCGGCCGGGTAACGCGGCAGGATGGCCGGCGTGTCGGGCAACACCTTGTCGCGGCGCCGGTCGTACTCGCCGCGGTTCAAGACGTACGCCATCGCTGGCCCCGGCTTCTCCTGCATGACGTGGGCGACGGTGCCGCGGGCCTTCAGCGCGGCCTCCTCCTTGACGACGGCGGCGAGCTTGGCCTCGAGGTCGCGGTACGGCTCGTCGTGCGTCACCAGCCACCACGCGAATAGCTCGTCCTTCTCCGGCGCGGTGCGCTCGGCAGACGGCTTGGCGAGAATTTCCGATGCTCGCGACGACTTCGCCAACTGCGCCGCCTCACCGGCCGACAGCACCCGCGCGTAGATGCGCAGATCCGCCAGTGCGACGTTCTGCACGCGCTCGCCGTTCGAGCGCTGGCCGAGCTTCAGGGGCACCCCCGTCCGCGTCGTGCCTTGTAGGCGGTCGGCCTCGATGGTCAGCGCTTGCAGCTCGCCGTCGTAGTAAACGCGCAGGCCCGCCGCCTTGCCGGAGCCATCGGAGGCGACCGTGACGTGGACCCACTGCTTGGCCGGCAGCGGCTCCTTGGCGACGACCTTGACCGCGTCGCTGGGCCACGCGTGGACGAAGTGCATGCCCACGCGGTCGTTCTGCACCCACACGTCCCAGCCGCGGTAGGCATTGGCGTTGTCCATGCGCGACACGAGTGCCCCAGTCTGGCCGCGCTTGTCGTTGCGGACCCACAAGCCGACGGTGAACGGCTGGCCGCGGTCGAAGTCGCCGGCGTCGGGCACCTCCAACGGGTTCGCGCCGGGCCGGACGACCAGCCCCTTGCGCGGCTGCTTGGTCGGCGTCCAGGCGTAGCTCTCGGCGAAGCGTAGCGTGCGGATTTGGCCCTCGACGGCCAGCCGCGTCGCCTTACCGTCGCCCTCGTCGAGCGGGGCGTGCAGGCGCAGGTCCTTGGCCGGCGTCAGCGCATACGCCTCGGCCGGGGACACGCCGCCGAGCCAGCGGTCGAAGTCGGGCCGAGCGTCCGTCCTTCGCGCCGCCACGGCGGCGCGGACGGCGTCGATCTTGTTAGCCAACTCGTCGTATCGTGCGCGGTCCTCCGGCCGCGGCACCGGCACGACCGGCGGCGTGTTGCGGATGTTCCCATCCATCGCCGCTTGCGTCGTGTTATTGAAGAAGGCAGCCAGGGCGTAGAACTCCTTCTGCGACAGCGGATCGAACTTGTGGTCGTGGCAGACCGCACAGCCGGCCGTCAGGCCGAGCCAGACCTGGGCCGTCGTTTCGGTGCGGTCGCGGTCGTAGAGGACGAGGTACTCCTCGGCAATCGCGCCGCCCTCGTTGGTGGTGATGTTGCAGCGGTTGAAGCCACTGGCAACCTGCTGGTCGAGCGTGCGGTTCGGCAGCAGGTCGCCGGCGAGTTGCTCGCGGGTGAACTGGTCGAACGTCAGGTTACGGTTGAAGGCGTTGACGACCCAGTCGCGGTACGGCCACATCTCGCGGTAGTTGTCGAAGTGGATGCCGTGGGTGTCGGCGTAGCGGGCCGCGTCGAGCCAGTAGCGGCCGCGGTGTTCGCCCCAGTGCGGCGACTTCATCAGCGCATCGACGTAGTTCTCGATGGCGTTCGGCGAGGTGTCGTCGACGAACGCCTGCACGGCGGCCGGTTGCGGCGGCAGGCCGGTCATATCGAGGCTGAGCCGGCGGGCAAGCGTGCGGCGGTCGGCCGGGGCGGCCGGCGTCAACCCGCGGGCTTCGAGGGACGCCAGGACGAATGCATCCACCGGCATCTTGACCCACGCCTTGTCTTTGACCTCCGGCACGGCCGGCCGCTTCGGCGGGATGAACGACCAGTGCATCTGGTACTCGGCCCCTTGCCGGACCCAGCGTTCGAGCGTCTTCTTCTGCTCCGGCTTGAGCGTCTTGCGGGCCTTGGGCGGCGGCATGACCGTGGCCTCGTCGTCGGAGAGGACGCGGCGGACGAGTTCGCTATCGGCTGACTTGCCGGGAACGATCGCGCCGGCCTTGACGGCGTCGTCGCGGCGGTCGAGGCGTAAGTCGGCCTTGCGGGCGGCGGAGTCGGGACCGTGGCAGGCGAAGCAGTTCTCGGCCAGGATCGGCCTCACGTCGCGGTTGAACTCGATCGGGGAATCGGCCCACGCCGGTGAGGCCAGCGCCACTGCGATCAGCCCGAGCAAGCGCTTCATCGGTCCTGTCTCCACCATCGGCGAAATATGTAGGGGCCACTCGACGATGCACGAGTCGTCGGCGGCGGCGGGGGTGGGTCAGTTCTCTATTGTCGCAGCCGAACGGCCCGTCTTCCAGGGCGTTTCGCGGGAAAGGGCGCGAAGGTGCGGCACAATCGGCCGCACGGCCTTACTTCGTCAACTGCTCGCGCAGCCACTGCGGCCGATTGGTCGTGATGCCGTCCACGCCGAGCGCGACCAAGCGTTTCGCCAGCGCGGCGTCGTCGATCGTCCACACGTCCAACCGCAGGCCGGCCGCCTTGACCGCGGCCGCGAATTTGGCGTCCAGGGACACGCCGGCCGACACGTCTAGCCCGTCGGCCCGCATCGCCTTCGCTTTCGCCACTAGTTCGCCGACTGGCGGGACCGGCGGGCCATCCTTTTTCGGCTTGAGGTCGACGAGCCAGTACGCCGGCACGTCCGGGCGGGCCGCCTTCACCGCCGCGACCACGGCGGCGTTGAAGCTGATGACCGGCGTCCGCGCCGCCGGCAGCCCGGACGCCCGCAGAGTGCGGTCGAGTTCCGGCACGATCTCCGGCCCGCACTTCACCTCGACGTACACCCGCTTGCCGGCCGGCACGCCGGAGAGCATTTCGTCGAGCCGCGGCAGCTTCTCGCCGGCGAACGCCAAGTCCTTCCACGAGCCGGCGTCGAGTTTGCGCAACTCGGTCAGCGTGCGACCGGCGACCGGGCCGGGGACGCCCGTCGTGCGCTTGGTGTCCTTGTCGTGGATCACGACGATTCGGCCGTCCTTCGTCAGATGGATGTCCAACTCGGAGGCGTCGGCCTTCTGTTCCCAGGCCAGCTTGATCGCCGCGACGGTGTTCTCCGGCGCGTCGTGCGATGCCCCGCGGTGAGCGACGATCTCCACGGCACCGGCGGCGGGAAGGGTCAGGAACAGCGTCACCACGGCGTAGCGCGTCATCGGGTCGGCCCGTTCGGTGTGGTCGGTCGCGGGTACCGCCCATCTTACAACTTCCCTTTCCGGACGTGGTGACGCAAAAACGGGTACCGTAAACAGCCGTCATGGTCTAACGGATTATCAAGGTGTCCTACGATGGGCACGATCGACCGTCGGACCGACGCGGCACTGGTGCGCACCGCCTGAAAGCGAGTCGACACGTACTATCGGTCAGCTGTGTTGGGTTGCTTCGACGAGTCGGCAAGCAACGACACAAGGTCGAGCCGTTGGCCACTTGCTGTCGGACTCGGTTAGCGGGTAGAAGGCAGTATGGGCGTGGGTCAGCTCGGGTTTCGAAGCTGGACAAGTTTCCAACACCGAGGTCGATGCCACCGCTGTGCTCTTCGGTGTACCCGCCGAAAAAATTCCTCTAGACATGCCGCTCGGACTACGGCATAAGCCCGCCATCCAAGCGATTTCGTTACGGGGGCGTCCGCACAACCTGCGGGCGAAGGGGGAAATCGTCATGTACCGACGACGGGCCTGGAAGGCCGCGGCCCTCGTGGCCGGGCTAGCGGGGCTGGGGGGGGCGTTGGCCCAGGACCCCGACGAAGCCCCGCGCATCTCGCCGTTCAACGGCACGCAAAACCCGGCCTACCGCCGTTGGGTGGGCGCACCGGCCGAGAAGCCGAAACCGCCACCGCCGCTGCCGACCACGCCGGCCGCCAGCAAGCGGGCCAGCGAAACGGCCGGAGCGCTCCGTGCCCAGGAGGAGGCGAACCTGTTGCGCCGCCTGGCCGTGTGCGATCGGCTCGTGCAACTCGCCCTGGAAACCAACGACGATGCCCTGGAGAAGGAGGCCGACCGCCTCCAGGCCAAGGCGCAGAAGGTCTTCCGCGAGCGCTGCGAGGCGCTGGCGGCTGGCAGAGAGTTGGCGCGGGAGGGCAAGAAATGACCCGACTCACAGCGGTTGCCCTGTTCGCCATTGCCGCGGCCGGCTGCACGCCGACCTCGATGTTCATCGTTCCCGGCGACGCGCCGAAGTTGCCGGAAGAAGCGACCAAGGCGGCTCACAAATCGGAACTGCCCTACCGCCCGCCGGTGCAGGTGTCGCAGCTTAACGTGGAGAACGCTAAGGCGAAGGCCGCGGAACTGAACGACGAACTCGACCGCGACCTGATGGAACTAGTCGAGTCGCGGACGAGTGAGAAGAAGGAATAGCCACAGATAAACACAGATGAACACGGATGAGAAGAA
>CAZNSL010000563.1:0-4557 GCA_964574975.1 uncultured Alcaligenaceae bacterium
CGTCGTCAACTGAAATCGCAACGTGATGGACTGCATCCAACTCGGAATGCGTCGTCTGGTTTGTCATGTCGATCCACCTTCTGAATAGCTCGTCTAGCGAGCGGATGTGGCTGCACAACCAGCGGCAGTCTCCAAATTGTCGTGGAATACCGCCAGTTCGTGATTCGTACAGCCGCAACAATTGAACGCGATCAGTAGTCACAATCCCTTTCGGGCCGAGCAGCCCTTTGAAGAAGTCGCCGAAGTCACGATCGACCTACAAGATCTCGTGGCCTGCGCCAGGCTTGTCCTACTCGATCTTGCAGTCGATCGTCACTTCGGCGACTTCTTCAACGGGCTTTTAGGCGAGGGCGGTATCCGGCTTGGTTGATGTTGAAACGGGTCCGCCGAGCAGTTCCAGGACCATCGTGGCCAGTTGGGCGGCGCTGGGACCTTCCAGGAATTTCGCCATCGGTAGCGAAACGGACAAGCTGGACTCGATCCCATTCTTCAGTTCGATCGCCATCAGGGAGTCCGTGCCCAGGTCCAGGAACCGACTGGTCGCGGCGGGCGGTTGCGCGAGCCGCAGGAAGTTCTGCACCTCCTGCTGAAGGAATTCGGTCACGAACGCCGCGCGCTGCGCCACCGGGATCTCCTGTAGTTGCGCGAGCAACTCGCTGTCGCCGACCACCTCGCCGGCGGCCCGCGGCAGCACGAGGTCGAGGATCGGCGGCCGGGATGCGCCGAGCAGCTTCGCGGCCCGCTGCCAGTTGGCATTGATCACGGTCGCCTGACCGGTTCCGTTGGCGACGACCTCGGCCAGTGCGCCGAGCGCGGCCGACGGTTCCAGCGGAATCAGGCCCTGCGCGGCGAGATTGGCGCGCGCGGCATCCGAACTGGCCATGCCGCCGTCGGCCCAGGGTCCGAAGTTGACGCCAGTCGCGGGCTGGCCCTTCGCCTTTCGCCTGGCGACCAGCCCGTCCAGCAGGGCGTTCGCGGTCGAGTAGTTGGCCTGTCCCGGTGAGCCGAAGATGCTGGACACCGAGGAGGACATGATGAAGAAGTCGAGATCGTCCTGCTTGGTCAGGCGGTCGAGGTGGCAGGCGCCGAATGCCTTTGGCGCCAGGGTGGTTTCGAAACGCTCGACGGTCTGCTCGGACAGCAGCGCGTCGTCGAGGACGCCCGCCAGGTGCGCCACGCCCGCCAACGGCGGCAGTTCGGCGCGGATCCGCTCCAGCAGTCGGGCGACCTCGGACTCGTCGCCGACGTCGGCGGTGAACACGTGGACGCGGCAGCGGTGCCGCTCGGTGATGTCCGCGATCGCCTGCCGGGCGTCGTCATCGGGTGCGTGCCGGCTGGTGAGCACGATGTCACCGGCGCCCAGTTGGGCCAGATACGCGGCCGTGTGCAGACCGATCGCGCCGAGTCCGCCGGTGATCAGATAGCTACGATCGGGTTGCGGGGCAAGGGGTTTCGGAATCTGGCAGACGATCTTACCGATGTGGCGGGCCTGCTGCATCCGGCGGAACGCCGACCTGGCCTCCGTCAGCGGATAGATCTCGGCGGGCAGCGGCGCCCACTCGCCGCGGGCCAGCCCGTCGGACACCTCGGTGAGCAGACGCTTGATGCGATCCGGCTCGGCCAACGTGGTCACGTCGAGCGCGACGATCTCGTAGTCGATGTCGGGACGCACGGCCGCCATCTGTTCGGGCGTCCAGATGTCGCGCTTGGCGATCTCGGCGAACCGGCCGTTCTGCGCGGTCGCCCGCACCGTCGCCTCGAGGAATCCCTCGTTGGTCAGGCTGTTGAGCACCACGTCGACGCCCTGACCGTCGGTGTCGGCGAGGATCTGGTCGGCGAAATCCGTTGTGCGCGAGTCATAGACGTACTTCACGCCCATCCGCCGCAACGTGTCGCGTTTGTAGGTGCTGGCGGTCGCGAAGACGGTGGCGCCGTGCCGCTGAGCCATCTGGATCGCGGCCAGGCCCACCCCGCCGCTGGCGGCGTGGATCAGCACGCGGTCCCCGGGTTGCAGTTTCGCCCAGTCGAACGCCAGCCGGGTGGTGAGCGCGGCGGCGGGAATGGTGGCGGCCGCTTCCGGGCTCAAACCGTCGGGCAGCGGCGCCAGCAACTGGAGCGGCACATTGAACCGGCTGGCGAATGCACCCTGCATGAAGCCGTAAACGCGCTGGCCTACCTCGAGTCCGGTGACGCCGTCGCCCAATTGCGTGACGACGCCGGCGAAGTCACCGCCGATCGGGCCCGGATCCCCGGGGTAGAGGCCGAGCACATTGAGCACATCCCGGAAGTTGAGACCGGCGGCCTCCACCCGCACCTGCACGTACCCCTCATCCGGCGGCGGCACCTCCGTCTCGGTCAGCCGCAGGTTGTCGATCGCACCGCGTTCGGTCGGGGCGAGTGCGAAGTCGGCTGTCCGCGGCACCGCGAGATGACCGCTGCGCGCCCACGGCAGCAGCCGGGAGGCCAGCAACTTGCCTTGCCGCACAGCGAGTTCGGGGTCCGCGACCGGGTCGGCGAGCAGGCCGGCCAGAGACTGGACCGCTTCCGGAGATCCGTCGCAGTCCACCAGCCGGCAACGCAGCGCGGGTTCCTCGTTGATGGTGGTGCGCCCGAAGCCCCACAGTGCGGCCTGGACCGGGTCGACCGGCTCACCCGCCTCGCACGCCACCGCCCGTTCGGTGACGATCCACAGCCCGCCGGGCAGCTTCACGTCACCGCCCTGCGCGGCGTGCACGGCGCTGAGCAGGTTGGCGATCTCGGCCTCGAGCCGCGCCGCGACACCCGCACCGGATTCCTCGGAGCCTTCCGGGGCCGGCCCGGCGCTGCGCCAGACCACGCCGGAGAACCCCATCCCGCGTTCGTGGGCCTGCGTGAGCAGTTCACCCAACAGCTGTGCGTCGCCGGCCCGGTCGAACGGGATGCACCCCGGCACCTGGGCGGCCAGTTCGTCGAACCCGGCGATCAGCCAGGTGCCGCTCACCGTTGCGGGAGTTTCGGCGTCGCCGCCGGGCGCCGGCACCTCATGCCAGCCGAGGGTGTACAGCAAACGGGTGGCGTCGCCGCCAAGGCCGCGCAGCAGCGCCTCGCGCGGTGCGCGTTTGACGGTGAACTCGCGGATACCGCCCAGGAACCGGCCATCCCGACTGATGAAATCGAGGTCGAACACCTGGGTTTCGCCGTCGAGGGCGCTCTCGTGCCAGCGCGCGCGGCAGTAGAACCGCCGGGGCATCTTCTCCTCGAGCAGCACCTGCCCGTACCGCAACGGCAGGAACAGGTCATGCACCCCTTGTTCGGCCGCCCGCAGTGCCGGGAAGGCGGGGAAGGCCACTCCGGTGCAGAGGTCGAGCAGCACCGGATGCATCGGCTCGGCTCCGAGCTGGTCGGCGAGCTCCTCGCCGACCATGATGTCGCCGATCGCCTCGCCCTCGCCGAGCCACAGCGACTTCAGCGAGCCCGACCAGTTCGGCCCCCAGGCGAGTTCCATGTCGGCGAACGTCTCGAACAGTTCCTGCGGACGCATGCGTTCCAGCCGCTCGACGGCCGCGTCGACGGGCTCCGCCGGTTCCGCTGCGGGCTCGTCGGCGACGGCGCCCGGTTCCAGCGTGCCCTCGGCGTTCAGCGACCAGTCGGCGTCGTGATCCCCGTACGGGCGGCTGTGCACGTGGAAGGTCGACCCGCTGCCGTCGGCGAGCGGATGCAACGTCAGTTGCACCTCGCGGGATGTCTTCTCGGGCAGGATGATCGGCTCGTAGAAGAAGACGTCCTTGACCCGGGCCGGCGGACCGGCGGCGGCCAGCGCCATCGCCGCGTACGTCGCCCCGGGGACGACGACGGTGCCGTAGATGTCGTGGTCAGCCAGCCAGGGCTGCGACTTGACGGACAGTCGGCTGGTGTAGACCGAGTCGCCGGAGGCGAGATCCTTGGCGCTGCCGAGGATTCCGGAAACCGTCGGTCCGTCGAGGCTGATCCCGGACGTCCGGGGCCAGAAGTGCCGGCGCTGGAACGGGTAGGTGGGCAGCTCGAGCCGGTGGGCCGGATGATGTTGCAGCGCAGCGAAATCAGGCCGGTGCCCGCTCACGTAGGCCGCGGCGACGGCGTCGGCGATCTGACGGCGGTCGGCGACACCCTTGCGCATGGACACGATGGCCCGCGGCGCGGCGAGATGCTCCGGCCAGACCTGAACCGCGGCCCCGGTGAGCACCGGTTGGGGACCGATCTCCATCAGCACCGTGCAGCCCAGCGCCGCCACGGTGCGCACACTCTCGGCGAACTGCACTGGGTTGCGTGAGTGCCGCCGCCAGTACTGGGCGTCGAGCGGGGTGTCGGCCGTCAAGACGGCGCCGGTGCGGTTGCAGACCAGCGGCAGGGTCGGCGCGTCGAACGTCAAAGCCCCCGCGTAGGACTCGAATTCGTCGAGGACGGGATCGAGCAACTCCGAGTGGAATGCGTGGCTCGTCTCCAGCCAGGTGCAGCGGATTCCGTCGTCGCCGAACCGGGTGGCGATCTGCTCCAGGTCGTCGCCGAGGCCCGACAAAACCGTGTTGGGTCCGTTGTAGG
>CAZNSL010000564.1:0-4556 GCA_964574975.1 uncultured Alcaligenaceae bacterium
CCGCGAGTACGAGACGACCATCAAGCAGAAGCTCACGGTCGCCGAGTGCCTCGCGGCCGTGGACGAGGCCGGCACACCGGTCGTGAGCATTTGCGGCGGCGAGCCGATGATCTACCCGCAGATCGGCGAACTGACGCGCCGGATCATCCAGCGCCGCCGACACGTCATCCTCTGCACCAACGGCATGTTCACCCGCAAGCGGCTGCACGAGTTCAAGCCGACGAGCCGGCTGTTCTTCAACGTCCACCTCGACGGACTGGAGGATACCCACGACAGGGCGGTCGAACGCCAGGGCGTGTTCCGCGAGGCGGTCGAGGGCATCAAGGCCGCGAAGAAGGCCGGCTTCCAGGTCTGCACCAACACGACCATCTACCAGGAGACGGACCTCGACGAGATCGACCAACTCTTTGCATACCTGACGAAGCTCAAGGTCGATACGTTCATGATCTCGCCGGCCTACGGCTACGCGGCCGTCGAGGCAACCAACCCGACCGGGGCGGCCGAGATATTCCTGACGCGCGACCAGATCACGGCGAAGTTCCGCGAGGCGAAAGAGCGGCTACGGAAATACCGCCTCGGCGCATCACCGGTGTACCTGGAGTACCTGACCGGCGAGCGCGACCTGCGCTGCACCGCCTGGGGCAACCCGACGCGGAACGTCAAGGGCTGGAAAGGACCGTGCTACCTCATCACCGACCAGCATCATGCGTCGTTCGACGACCTGATCGAGAAGACGGACTGGTCGAAGTACGGCCGCGGCAAGGATCCGCGCTGCGAACACTGCATGGCCCACTGCGGCTACGAAGCGTCGGCGGCGCTCGGCGTGGACGGCAAGTGGAGCGACCCGCTGAAGATGGCGGCGTGGCAGTTCGCATGAACGGCTGGACCTTTTGCTTCGCCCTCGAGCGCGAGGCCGCGCCGTTTCGCCGGCTGTGTCCGGCGGCACGGGTAGCCACGGTCGGCATGGGGCCGGCGGCGGCCGAACGGCTGCCGGCGGACGCGACTGGCATCGTCATGGCCGGCTACTCCGGCGGACTGATCGACGGGATGGTGACTGGTACCGTCGTCGTCGCATCAAGTGTCGTCGGGTCGGACGGCGTAGAGCATAGGTTGTTCGTCCCGCCGGAACTGATTGATGTCCGTCGGTGCCGCCGACTGTTGACGTGGCCGTCGATGGTCGCAAAGCCCACGGAAAAGCGGACGCTCGGCGTCCGCTTCGGGGCCGACGCCGTGGACATGGAGACGGCCACCGTGACCGCGGCTTGTGCGGCGCGGGGCGTGCCGTGCGCCGCTGTGCGGGTGATTTCCGACGGTATCGACGACTCGCTGTCGCCGGAGTTGGTGCGGCTGATAGACGGAGGAAGGGTGCGAATCGCCGGTGTGCTTCGGGCAATCGCCCTCCAGCCGCGGGTGCTGGGCGAGTTGCTTCGCCTTCGCGCTGCAACGGATTTCGCCGGCAAACTCTTGGCCGAAGCCCTGTCTCCGCTCGCCAGGCTAAGCTGACGCGGGGTTCGCCTTGCCGTGGGCGGCGGATTGCGGTATCCGTCGGGGTCGCGGAGGGCTAGCACCGATGGCGATCCTCGATGTCAGCGGCCTCGTCAAGTACTACGGCCGGCGCGCGGTCGTCGACGGCGTCTCGTTCAGCGTGGACGCCGGCGAGGTCGTCGGCCTGTTGGGTCCGAACGGGGCCGGCAAGACCACCAGCTTCCGCATGACCACCGGCCAGGTCGCGCCCTACGACGGCCAGGTCGTCTTCAACGGCCAGGACGTGACCCGCCAGCCGATGTACAAGCGCGCCCGTCTCGGCATGGGCTACCTGTCGCAGGAGCCGAGCGTCTTCCGCCGACTCACCGTCGAAAAGAACATCCTCGCCATCCTCGAAATGGTGCCGGCGCTGCGCAGCCTCGGCCGCAAGCCGCGGCGGGCAGAGCGCTGGGACCTGACCGATCGCGTCCTCGACCAGTTCGGCCTGACGGACGTGCGCAAGAACGTAGCTGGCCGATGCTCCGGCGGCGAGAAGCGCCGGCTGGAGATCGCCCGCTGCCTCGTCTGCGAGCCGAACCTGATCCTCCTCGACGAGCCGTTCGCCGGCGTCGATCCGCTCACCAAGGCCGATATCCGCTCCGTCGTGCGCAAGCTCGTCGCCGGGCGGACCATCGGCATCCTCATCACCGACCACGACGTTCACGAAGTTCTGAAGATCACCGACCGCAGCTACCTCATCAAGGGCGGCAAGGTGCGGACGCAGGGCACGCCGCAACAACTCGTGCGCGACCCGATCGCCATCGCCGAGTACCTCGGCAACAGCATGGAGGACACGTCTCTCGCCGCGCAGCCTGCCTACGTTCCGCCGCAAGCCGTCCCGGCCCAGGCGGCGCAACTGCTCGACCAGGAACGCGTGCGCCGGGCGGTCGAAGCGCTCAAGGACAATAGCCAGGCCCAGACGGCCGTCGCGGAACTGGTGCGTCGCGGAGCCGCCGCGGTGCCGGAACTATTGAGTGCGATGGAGCGGCGCGACGTGGAGTTGCGGCGGCGGGCGCACATGGTCTTGCAGCACATCTGCGGCCCGTCGGCCGCGTTCGACCCGTACGCCCCGGAGCCACAGCGACAGCAGCAGATTGCGGCGCTGCGGGCGCAATGGTCGCGCCTGCCAGCGGCGGGCTGACCGTCCCCGGTCTGTCCGCGCCCGCGGCAAACACTAAAGCAACCCCATCCAAGGGGACCGCTCATGTCCGACGCGAAACCGCTCGAACGTCTCGACGACTGGGACGACTTCGTCAAAGATCGCTACGACCCCGGCAAGCCGAAGGAACAGTTCCGCGACTACGGCAAGTTCGCCCGGCCCGGCGTCCGCGAGTTCTACCGCCTCAACCACCGCCACCAGACCTACGACTTCGTGCAGTCGAAGAAGCGCGAGTACCTCGCCCTCGATAAGCGGCCGATGGGCGTCTGGGAGGCGATGGAGTACCTCAACACCCTCGTCGACGACAGCGACCCCGACACCGAGCTCAGCCTGATCGAACACCTGATGCATACGGCCGAGGCCGTCCGCCGCGACGGACACCCGCGCTGGTTCATCCTCACTGGCCTGATCCACGACCTCGGCAAAATCCTCTGCCTCTACGGCGAACCGCAGTGGGCCGTCGTCGGCGACACCTTTCCCGTCGGCTGCGCCTATTCCGATCAGGTCGTCTTCCCGGAGTTCTTCGCCGACAACCCAGACGCCAAGGAGCCACGCTACCAGACGCCCAACGGCGTCTACGAGGAAGGCTGCGGACTCAACGCCGTTCATATGTCGTGGGGGCACGACGAGTACCTGTACCACGTCGTCAAGGACTACTTGCCGCCCCCGGCGCTGGCGATGATCCGCTACCACTCCTTCTACGCGGCCCACCGCGAGGGGGCGTACGGCCACCTGATGAACGATGACGACCGGAAGCTGTTTGCGGCGGTGCGGGCGTTCAACCCCTACGACCTGTACTCGAAGGGGGAAGCCAAACCGGACGTGGCGGATCTGCGACCGTACTACGAAGACCTGATCGCCGAGTTCTTCCCGCCGACCCTGCGCTGGTAGCACGGACGGTAGATTTGCCGCGGCCGTCACCACGCGACGATCCGCTCGACAACTTGCCTCGCCGTCCCGCGGGCGGGCTTGTTTACGGCCCCGTCCGCGGGGTACAGATTGGCTATGAGTACGCCGCTGCCCGTCCTCAACCTGACTACCGCGACCTTCGAGTGTATCTACGGCCGAGGTTGCGACGGGATCTGCTGCCAGAATGGCCGGCCGCCGGTCACGCAAGCCGAGGCCGACAGCATCCGCTCCATTCTCGACAAAGTGCTGCCACACCTGCGGCCGGCCGCCCGGGCGCTGGTCGAGTCCCAAGGCTATCTCAGCAACCGCAAGAAGCTGGGTTTGCCGATGCTCCGTGTGGTCGACGGCTGGTGCGTTTTCTTCAACGAGGGGTGCGTCCTGCACAAAGTCGGCGCGGCCGAGGGTGCATCGTTCCGCTACAAGCCGTCGGCGTGTTCGCTCTTCCCTCTGGACCGGACCACAGACGGGCAGTGGTTCGTCCGCCAGTGGGGCGTCCTGGGCGAGGAATGGGACCTGTTTTGCCTCAACCCGAAGCAGTCGCCGGCACCGGCCGCCGAGTCGCTGCGGCACGAACTGGAACTTGCGGCGACGTTGCCGGTTGGTGAGTCGGCGGGGTCGTAGGGTGGCGAGTGGTGGATTCACGGCCTTGCTACCTCACCGCGGCTACTTGGCGCGACGCGTGGAACCCCCTAGATTAAAGCAATCGCGTTCGGACCCTTGCTGACGGGCGGGCACGCCGGCCCGACGATTGAGACAGAACCGGCCGTCCGGGCCATACCGGGAGTAGCGTTCCATGACCTCGCAGCCCCGCCGCCGCCGTCTCGAAGTCGAAGACATCGGCGACATTACCGTCGTCAACTTCGTCGACAAGAAGATTCTCGACGAGCAGAACATCCAGGTGATCGGCGAGCAGCTCTTCAGCCTGGTCGACGAGTTGGGCCGTCGCAAGGTCCTATTGAACTTC
>CAZNSL010000565.1:0-4556 GCA_964574975.1 uncultured Alcaligenaceae bacterium
GTTCGGTCGTCCGCTGGCCGCCAACCAGGCCGTCCAGGTTCGACTCGCCGAGATGGCACGGCGCATCGCGACGTCGCAGTTGCTGTCCCTGCAGCTCGGTCGCCTGAAGGACCAGGGGCGGATGGCTCCGGCGCAGGTGTCGATGGCGAAGTGGCACAACTGCCGCGCGGCGATCGAGGTGGCGCGCGACGCCCGCGACCTGCTCGGTGGCGCCGGCATCATGGCGGACTACGTGCCGATCCGGCACGCACTGAACCTCGAGAGCGTGATTACCTACGAGGGCACGGAAACGATCCACCAGCTCGCGATCGGCCGCGAACTCACGGGCATGAGCGCCTTCTGATCCGGCCCCCGCGGTCGTGCGTGAAGAGCTCCGCCACGCTCGATGTCGCGCGTGGCTACAGCGAAAAGATCTTTCCCGGGTTCAGGATGTTTCGCGGATCGAGCGCTCGCTTGATGCTGCGCATCAGGTCCAGCGTGGCGGGGTCCCGCTCGCGCTCCAGGAAACGCATCTTGTGGAGCCCGATGCCGTGCTCGCCGGTGCAGGTGCCGCCGAGGGCGATCGCCCGCTCGGTCAGGCGATCATTGGCCGCCTCGGCCCGGACCCGCTCCGACGGATCGTCCGGGCCCACCAGGATCAGCACATGGAAGTTGCCGTCGCCGACGTGGCCGATCATCGCGGTCTCGAGGCCGCTCGTCTCAAGGTCGAGCCGCGTCTGCTCGATGCACTCGGTCAGTCTCGAGATCGGAACGCAGACGTCGGTCGTGACGCTGCGGGCGCCAGGCCGCAACTGCAGCAGCGCGAAGTAGGCCATGTGCCGGGCCTGCCAGAGACGGCTGCGGTCCTCGGGCTGCGTGGCCCATTCGAAGCCGCCACCGCCGTTGTCGACCGCGATGCCCTGGGCCTGCTCGGCCTGCTCGCGGACGGCGGCCGTGCTGCCGTGGAATTCCATCAGCAGCAGCGGCGACTCACGCAGCGCCAGCTTGCTGTGGCGATTGACCGCACGCACCGCCAGCGCATCGAGCAACTCGCAGCGGGCTATGGGTATTCCGGACTGGATCACCTGGCTCGCGGTGCGCACGGCCGCGGCGACGTCCGGAAAGTGGCAGACGGCGGCGCTCATCGCCTCTGGCAGGGGGTGCAACCGCAAGGTGATCTCAGTGATCACGGCGAGCGTGCCCTCGCTGCCTATCAGCAGCCGAGTCAGGTCGTAGCCGGCTGAACTCTTGCGGGCCCGCGTGCCGGTGTGCAGCGTCTCACCAGTCGCGGTCACGGCGGTCAAGGCGAGGACGTTCTCGCGCATGGTGCCGTAGCGAACGGCGTTGGTGCCGCTGGCGCCGGTCGCGCACATCCCACCGAGGGTGGCATCGGCCCCCGGATCGATCGGGAAGAACATGCCGGTGCCGCGCAGCGCGTCGTTCAGCGCGAGGCGCGTGACGCCGGCCTGCACGGTCGCCGACAGGTCCTCGGTGTCTATGGCGATCACGCGGTCGAGCCTCGACAGGTCCAGCGAGACGCCGCCTGCGATCGCCAGAACATGCCCCTCGAGCGAGGAGCCGGCGCCGAATGGCACGAGCGGCAGTCCATGGCGCGCGGCGATGCGCACGGCGTCGACGACGTCGTCGTGGGAGTGGGCGTAGACGACGGCATCGGGCGGCGGCACGTCCAGCGGCGACTCGTCTCGGCCGTGATGCTCGCGCACCGCGCGGGCGAGCGAGCACTGGGGTCCGAACCGCGCCCGAAGTTCCGCCAAGGCGGGGGGGCTGGCGGCGACCCTCGGCTGGAAGGCCGCGGTCGCCGGGTCGTCGGAGGCGCGTTGGGGCGCGGCAGGTGGCTCGCTCATCGTGGCCTGAAACGGTAGCACAGCGGACGCCGGCCGGACCGGGGCTGGATGCCCCGCCCTGATCATGGTCTCCTTGCGTGCCATGAAGCTACTCGACGACATGCTCGGTGCGGCCATCCTCGCGGGCCGGGAGATCCTCAGGGTGCGTGCATCCGGCTACGACGTCGCGACCAAGGCCGACGATTCGCCTGTAACGGTCGCGGACCAGGCCGCCGAGGCCATCATTCTCGAACGGCTGCGCATTGCGGCCCCCGACGTGCCGGTGGTGGCGGAGGAGTCGGTGGCGGCAGGGCGCGTGCCCGTGGTGGCACGACGCTTCTTCCTGGTCGATCCGCTCGACGGTACGCGCGAGTTCGTCGCCGGCCGCGACGAGTACACGGTCAACGTCGCGCTGGTCGAGGCGGGGGTGGCGACCCTCGGTGTCGTCGTGGCTCCGGCGCTCGGACGCGCCTTCGCGGGCGATGTCGGGGCGTGCCGCGCGTTCGAGTATCACGGCCTGGACGGCGTGCCGCAGAGGCACCGGGTGCTGAACGTACGGCAGCCTCCGGCCGGCCGGATGGTCGCAGTCGCTTCGCGGTCGCACGATACGCCGCAGACGGAACGCTGGCTCGCCGAAAATGGCGTGACCGAGCGCGTGTCGATCGGCTCGTCGCTGAAGTTCTGCCTGCTGGCCAGTGGCGAGGCCGACGTCTACCCGCGCTTCGGGCCCACGATGGAGTGGGACACGGCGGCGGGTGATGCCGTGTTGAGCGCGGCGGGCGGCTCGGTTCTCGACCCGCAGGGCGCGCCGCTGCGCTACGGCAAGCCCGGGTTCCGCAACTCGAACTTCGTCGCGATCACGCGCAAGGTGGCCTGAGATGCGGACGCCGGCGACGCAGACGTGGCGCTCGAGGATGTGGTCGATGGCCCTCGGCGCCATGGCGCTGCCATGCATCGCCATGGCGGGCGACGTGGCCGCTGACGATGCACCGTCGCGTGCCTGGCAGGTGTCGGCGACCTACACGGGTGAGTACCTGCGCAACGCGCGTGGAGGGCTGGCGGTCGGGGGGGACTACCTGGACAACCTCGACCTGCAACTCGCCGTGGATGGCGAGCGGGCCTTCGGCGTGCCGGGTCTCAGTGCGTTCGTCTATGGGCTCTACGACAATGGAGGCAGCATCTCCGGCCGCTACGTCGGCGACATCCATGCCGTGAGCAACATCGAGGCGGTCCGCGCCTGGCGGCTGTACGAGGCCTGGGTCGACTGGCGGCCGAGCCGACGCCGCGACCTGTCGCTGCGCTTCGGCCTGTACGACGTGAATTCGGAGTTCGATGCGAGCAGCGTCTCAGGGCTGTTCATCAACGGCACCCATGGCATGGGCATCGACTTCTCACAGGCGGGCCTCAACGGCCCGTCGATCTTTCCGTTCACCTCGCTCGGCCTGCGCCTTCAGGCCCATTGGAAGGCCGGATGGAGCGCGCGCTTCGCCGTGCTGGACGGAGTGCCGCAGGATCCCGATCGCCCGGCGGCGACCCGCATCCGCCTCGGCGGTGCAGACGGCGCGCTCCTTGCCGCCGAAGTGGCCCAGGAGAGCGCGGGGCGTCGCGCCGTCCTGGGTCATTGGCGGTTCACGACCGACTTCGACGACCTGGGGCGCGTCGACGCGGTCGGCCAGCCACTGCGGCGGTCGGGCAGCCACGGGAGCTATGCGTTCGTCGAGGGCGATCTATGGCGCGCCTCGGCAGGCGCCCGTCGCCTGCAGGGCGTGCTGCGGGTCGGCATCGCCTCGGCCGACGTCAATCCGGTGCAGCGGTCGGCGCGCCTTGGCCTGGTGCTGGACGAGCCTTTCGCCGGCGGCCTTGCGGACCAGGTCGGCGTGGCGTTCGCGGTGGCGCGCTACGGCAACCCCTATCTCCTCGGCAGTGCCGAGGCGGGTTCGCCGCGCTTGCGCAGCGAGTCGAACATTGAGCTCACCTATCGCATCGCGCCGAGTGACTGGCTGACGCTGCAGCCGAATGTGCAGTGGGTGATCAATCCCGGCGGCGAGCCCGGCATCGCAGACGCCTGGGTGCTCGGCCTGCGCTTCGAAGTGCGAGGTGCATCGCACTGACGACGACGTCGATCCGACCTTATGTTGCCTCGTGGCGCCCGGCCGGCACTGCTCGGCCAGAATCCGCAGGAGAACAACGTAAACAGGGGATGTCGTGGCGATTGCTACATTCGACCGCGATGCAGCGCGTTCCGGCGCGGGGTCGGAGCCCCGGTTCAAGCTCGTCGAGGAATTGTTCCGGACTGGTGACGCCGTGTTCTGGCGCGCCGAGGATCGCCGCAGCCAGCGTCGTGCGACCGTGCGCGTCATCGACGTCGGTCGCGAAGACGGTACCCGGCGACTGGGCGACCTGCATCGCGAGCGCACTCTCGCCGACCGCCTCGGTCATCCGGAGGTGCTGCGCACCGACGTGCCCCTGATCGAGGGCGAACGCATCTACCAGCTGGTGGAGCCCGAGCCCGTCAGTTCGCTGGATTCGATGGGCAATGTCGGGCGACTGTCGCTCTTGACGCTGCTGGTCGGTGCGGCGCGCGTGCTTGCCGACGCGCATGCGCGCGGTGTATTCCACGGCGCCTTCACCCGTGCCAGCTGTCTGCGCACCGTGGACGGTCGCCTGATCGTGCAGGGATTCACCGGCGACGCGCCTGCGGCCGCCGTGGTCCGCGACGGCATCGCCGCCGAC
>CAZNSL010000566.1:0-4553 GCA_964574975.1 uncultured Alcaligenaceae bacterium
AGGAACAGGTATTCGGTGCGGTACAGCCCGACCCCGGTCGCGCCGACGGCGACGGCGTTGCGGCAATCGGCCGGGCTATTGACGTTGGCGAGTAGTTCGATCTTGACGCGGTCGGTCGTGACCGGCTCCAGGTCGCGGTTGGCGACGAGTTTGTCGCGGATGTTGAAGAACTCGCGCTGGAGCTTTCGATAGGCAGACTCGACCTCCGGCCCCGGCTTGACGTGGACGATGCCCTCTCGCCCGTCCACGACGACGAGATCGCCAGTTTGCACTTCGCGCAACAGCCGCGGAAGTCCGCTGACGGCCGGGATGCCGAGCGAACGTGCCAGAATCGCCGCGTGGCCCGTGGACGATCCTTTGACGGTGATGATGCCGGCGACTTGCATCCGCTCGAACATAACGGCCTGCGACGGCAGGATTTCCGGGGCTGCCAGGATGACCGTCTCGCCCTCACTCAGGCTGCGCGGCGTTTCGAGGAGCGTCAGGTGGGCGAGGATGCGGCCGACCACGTCGCGGATGTCGCTCAACTTTTCGCGGATGTACTCGTCTTCGATCTGCGCGAACAAGGCTGCGTACTCGTCGAGCGTTGCCTGAAGCGCGGAGGCGGCGTTGAGATGCTGGTGCAGGATGCGCGTCGTCACCTTGCCGATCAGCGCTGGGTCGCGCAACAGCAGACGGTGGGCGCGGAAGATGGCGGCCTCCTGCTCGCCGACCTGCCGCGCAACGCGCTCGCTGATGCCGTCCAGTTCGTCGCCGGCGGCAACGCATGCGGCGTCGAACCGCGAGACTTCACCCGACAGTGCAGCGGCGTCCAGGATGGTCGGATCATGACGGGCCAGCACCTCGTCAATACGGTAGGCTCGTGCGACGGCGACTCCCGGCGAAACTGGCACGCCCCTCATCATGGCCCCTCATGCTATCACTCGGCCGGTCGCAATGCAATTTCGACTGCAAATGCGGCGTCGCTCCCGACGGACACCGCTGCCGCGCCGCGGTTCGCGGACGTAGAATCGGTGTATGCTCGGCGAACTGTCTGTGCAAAACCTGGCACTCATCGAGGACGTACGCGTCGAACTCGCGCCCGGCTTCTGTGCCTGGACTGGCGAGACCGGCGCGGGCAAGTCGCTCTTGCTCGGTGCGCTCGACCTGTTGCTCGGCGGACGTGGCTCGGCCGACCTGATCCGTACCGGGGCGGACGAATTGCGCGTCACCGGCCGCTTCGAGCTGATCCGGCCCGCACTGCGCGAAGGCGCGGAGCGCGCCCTCGGCGTGCCGCTCGACGACGAACAGTTGATCCTGTCGCGCCGCCTGAGCCGGGCCGGCCGTAGCTATGCATACGCCAACGACCAGCCCGTCGCACTCGCCACGCTCCGGGCGCTGGGCGAACTGTTGGTCGATGTTCACGGCCAGCGCGAGAGCCAGTCGCTCCTCCAGCCGGCGTACCAGTTGCAACTCCTCGATGGCTTCGGCCGGCTCGACGCGGCCCGGCAGCGCTACGACGAACTGGCCGACCGGGTGCGGGCTTTGCGCCGCGAGCGCAACGAACTGACTGCGAAACGCCTGGAACGGCAGCGCGAGTTGTCGCTGCTCCAGTTCGAGCGCGAGGAACTCGACCGCACCGCACTCTCTACCGGCGAAGCCGAGGAGTTGGGCCGCGAGCGCGAGCGGTTGGCGCACGCGCAATCCTTGCAGGCGTTCGCGGCGGAGGGCGTCGCGGTGCTTGCCGAGGATGAAGGATCGGTCGTCGAACGCCTCGGTCGGTTGGCCCGTGCGGCGCAGCACTGGGCCGCTGTCGATGCCGGCATTGCCGATGCGGCTAAGCGGCTCGAAACCTTGACCCCGGAGGTGCAGGACCTAGCCGCGACGCTCGGCGACATGGCCGAGCGCTTCGAGGCCGACCCGAACCGCCTCGATGAGGTCGAACGGCGATTGCAGCTCATCCGGCGGCTCGAAACGAAGTACGGCAAGTCCGCGGACGAGTTGGTCGTCTATCACGCGTCATTGGACGAGCGAACGTCGGCCCTGCAACTCGACGAGGATTATCTCGGCAAGCTCGACACCGAGTTGCACTCGGCCTACGAGGACTTGCGAGCCGTGGCGACCGCTCTCAGCAAGGCCCGGCACAAGGTGGCCAAGAAGCTTGCGGCCGAGGCGCAAGCGCACCTGGCGGAACTGGGTATGCCCGACGCGAAACTCGACGCCTCATTGACGCAGTCGCCGCTGCCCGCGAGGCCGGCCGACGAGATTCCCGTCGCCGGTATCGACCGGCTGGAATTGATGCTCGCGGCCAACCGCGGCGAGCCGCCGCTGCCTCTGCGTAAAGTCGCGTCCGGCGGCGAATTGTCGCGCACGATGCTCGCGCTCAAGTCGGTTTTGGCCGGGCACGACCCGGTTGGCACGTTGGTCTTCGATGAGATCGACGCCAACATCGGCGGTCGGCTCGGTGACGTGCTGGGTCAGAAACTGGCAGCGCTCGGCAAGTCGCACCAGGTCATTTGCGTGACCCATCTGCCGCAGGTCGCCAGTTACGCCCGCCATCAGTGGACCATACGCAAAGCCGCCCGCGGTAAGCGGACGACGACGACGATCCAGCCACTCGCGGAGTCGGAGCGGCTGGAGGAACTGGCGAGCATGTTGCGTGGCGAGGCCCGCGGCGAGACGACGCGCCGCGAGGCGGCGGCGATGCTGGCGGCTGCAAAGGCTGGGTGGTGAACAGCTTGCGGTGTGGACTGGAACGAGGTTGCGATCTCGCATCCCGATTCGTTTTTCGTTGCACGAAACAGGAGATACCCCCCGTGCAACGCATTTTCGTTGCATGCAACGAATGCAACGAATCCGGACCCGACTACTGAGGGTCTTGCGATGGCCCGCTCGCTCCGGCCGCGGCGCGCACGAGGCAATACATTAGCGGTTCGCCCAGTACGAGCGCGAGGAATTCAGTCATGGGCAATCCGGCCGGCGTAAAGGCGAAGAAGCGGGAAAAGCGACGGAAGACCTTCGAGCAACGGCTACAGATCGGTCGCTACAGCGAGCCGGCCAAGCCGCCGCAGAAACCGCGCGTCAAGCCGCCGAAGCCACCCAAGCCGGCCAAGACGGACGAGCCGAAAGCGAAGGCTGCGCCGAAAGCCGAGGAGAAGGCTCCGAAGTCCGAGGGCAAGAAGAAGAAGGCCGAGTCAGCCTAACGACGGCACCGCGTCCAGGTCGAGCGGGGCGAACGTGCCCCGCTTCCACGCCTCGACGGCCAGCGCGGCCATCGCCGCGTTATCCGTACACAGGGCCAGCGGCGGGATTACCAACTCCGCGCCTTCCTCGGCGCACATCGCGGCGAGCGCCGTCCGCAGCGCCGCGTTCGCGGACACGCCGCCGCCGACAGCTAGCAGTTTGAGGCCAGTCTGCCGCAGCGCGAGCCGCGACTTGGCCACCAGCACGTCCACGACAGCCGCCTGAAAACTCGCGGCGAGGTCGGCCCGCCGTTCGACCGATAGCGGCAACGGGTTCGCCTTGTCCTGGCCGTAGGCCGCGTACAGCACGGCCGTCTTCAAGCCGCTGAAGCTGAAGTCGAGGCTTTCGCGTTCGAGCATCGACCGCGGGAAGCGGTACGCGGTCGCGCTGCCGTTCGCTGCGTCCCGTTCTACGGCCGGGCCGCCGGGGAAGCCGAGGCCCAGCGTCGCTGCCACCTTGTCGAACGCCTCGCCTGCGGCGTCGTCGCGGGTGGTGCCAAGCAACTCGAAGTCGAGTGCTGTGCGACAATGGAACAGGGCCGTGTGTCCGCCACTGACGACCAGGCCGACGCACGGGAAGATGTCGCGCCCAGCGGCGAGCCGGCAAGCGTACACGTGGGCGTGAACGTGGTTGACGCCGAGGAGCGGCACGCCGAGCGCCAGCGCGAACGTCTTGGCGGCCGTCACGCCGACGAGCAGCGCCCCGACGAGGCCGGGCGTATTGTGAACGGCAACCGCACCGACATCGCGGATGCCGATGCCGGCTCGGCGCAGCGCTTCGTCGACGACAGGCAATAAGCGTTGCAGATGCGCCCTCGCGGCGACCTCCGGAACAACGCCGCCGAAGCGGGCGTGCAAGTCGGTCTGCGATGCGACGACGTTGGCGAGGACGCGCGGTTCGTCGGTGAACACGGCGGCGGCCGTCTCGTCGCAACTCGTCTCGATGGCGAGGAAGTACATGCGACTCTTGTAGGGTGGGACGAGTTTTACGAGTCCCACCGCGAACGCTCAGAACCTAAGCCTTCGCGGTGGGACTCGCCAAGCTCGTCCCACCCTACACGATCTCCTTCCAGCGCTTCGACTGACGCCAGTACGCCAGTGGGTTGTCGTACACGACCTTGTGGATGGCCGCTTCCGGGTGGCCGCGACGGCGCATCTCCAGCACCAGTTCCGGCACGGCTAGCGGGTCGGACTTACCCCAGTCACCAGCCGAATTCGCGAGGATGCGGTCGGTGCCGTAGCGTTCGAGGATGTCGGCCGCCCGTTGCGGCGTGCATTTCGTCGTCGGGTAGAGCGTCATGCCGCACCAGAAACCGTTGTCGAGTGCGAGCC
>CAZNSL010000567.1:0-4540 GCA_964574975.1 uncultured Alcaligenaceae bacterium
CCAGCCGATCCCCTCGCTAGCGCGTCGGGCTCAAACTGAATTCCTCGTCCGACGTGGAGGCTACCCCTTGGCCTTGTTCTTCGCGGTCTCGCTGTTCGCCAGCGCCTTGCTGTTGTTCTTCGTCCAGCCGATGGTCGGCAAGATGGTGCTGCCGCTGATGGGTGGCTCGCCGTCGGTGTGGAACACCTGCATGGTGTTCTTCCAGGGGCTGCTGCTGGCCGGCTACGCCTACGCCCACGCCACCACGCGCCGGCTCGGCGCACGTCGACAGGCCCGGCTACACCTGGCCGTCATGGCGTTGCCCCTGGTGCCAATGGCGATCCTCGCCCTCGTCTACGGCTCGCCGGTGGCGGCCGTGCCGGCGCTCGCGCCGCAAGGTAGCGACTTCCCCTTCTTCGGCGTCGTCGCGCTCTTGGCGGTGACGGTCGGCGTGCCGTTCTTCGTCGTCTCGACCAGCGCTCCCCTGTTGACCCGCTGGTTCGCTGACACCGACGACCCGGCCGCGAAGGACCCGTACTACCTGTACGCGGCCAGCAACCTCGGCAGCCTGTTGGCGCTGGTCCTGTACCCGCTGGCGGTCGAGCCGAACTTCCGGCTGTCGGCCCAGGGTTGGGGCTGGGCCGCCGGCTACGCCGTGCTGGTGCTGCTCGTCGCCGGTTGCGCCAAGCGGCTGTGGACCTCGCGCGAGCCGGCCCCGGTCAAGGGTGGTGCGGCCGTCGCCGCGACGCTGGTCACGCCTCTGACGCGCCTGCGCTGGGTCGCGCTGGCTTTCGTGCCGTCGTCGCTCATGCTGTCGGTGACGACCTACGTCACCACCGACCTCTCGCCGATCCCGCTGTTCTGGATCGTGCCGCTCGCGCTCTATTTGCTGACCTTCATCGCCGCCTTCGGGCAGACGCCGCGCTGGGTGTACCGCGCCAACGCGCTGCTCGCTCCGGTGATGATTCTGATGATCGTCTTCCTCCAATCGGGCAATCTGAAGATCCCGCACCACGGCGCCAGCATGGCGGCGCACCTGCTCGCGTTCGGCATGGTCGCGCTCATGTGCCACGGCGAGTTGGCGCGGTCGCGGCCGGCCGCGGAACACCTGACCGAGTTCTTCCTGTGGATGTCGTTCGGCGGCGTCCTCGGCGGGTTGTTCAACGCCCTGGTCGCGCCGGTCGCCTTCGTCGACCAGTACGAGTACCCGCTCGCCCTGGTCGTCGCTGGTCTGCTCCTGCCGCCCGACGACGCCGGTGAGGAGGACGGGCTGCGCAAGGCCCTCGACTTCGCGGTGCCGCTCGGCATCTTCGCGCTGGCCTACGGCCTGTTGTGGGCGTTCAACCGCGACTACCAGGACGACCGCTGGAACCCCGCCAAGGCGCTCGTCTGGCTGAGCGACAAGTTCGACGCGATGAGCAAGTCGGTATCGAAGGGCGGCTTCACCATTTCGGCGACCGCTCTGCAGACGATCCTGACGCTCGGCGTGCCGGCAGTCGTCTGCTACATGGGCGTCGAGCGGCCGATCCGCTTCGGCCTGGGCGTGCTGGCGATCTGGCTGGCCGGCACCCTCCACGCCGACCACCAGTACACGCTGACGCGCGAGCGCAGCTTCTTCGGCCGGGTCGCCGTCGACAAGGACTGGAAATACTTCGACGCGGGTCGGTTCAACTTCCACCAACTCACGCACGGCACGACGCTGCACGGCAAGCAACTCACCGATGTGACGACGGAGAGCGACGCGCCGGAGGCCATCGCCGAGGCGGCCCGGTTGACGAAGTTCTACCGCAGCGAGCCGCTGACGTACTACCACCGCACCGGCCCGCTCGGCGCGGTGTTCCGCAACTTCCCCGGCAAGGCGAAGTCGACCGAGTTCGCGGCCATCGGCCTGGGCACCGGATCGGTGGCCGCCTACGGCGAGCCGGGCCGGCCGGTCACCTTCTACGAGATCGACGCCAAGGTCCGCCGCCTCGCCGAGAACCCGAAGTTCTTCACCTACGTGACCGACTGCCGCGCGCGCGGCGGCACGGTCGACTTCGAGATGGGCGACGCGCGGTTGATGATGGCCAAGAACGCGAAGCCGGGGCAGTACGCGGCCATCGTCGTGGACGCCTTCAGCTCCGATGCGATCCCGATGCACCTGCTGACGCTCGAAGCCGTGAAGATGTACCTCGACAAGCTAGCCGAGGGCGGCATCATTTGCTTGCACATCTCCAACCGCTACCTCGACCTGGAGCCGGTGGCCGCCCGCATCGCCAAGGAACTGGGGCTGGTGGCGCTGACTCAGAGCGACGGCGACACCTACGAGCCGGGCGGCGGCGACGACAACAAGCTACCCGGCAAGCAGACGTCGGTGTGGGTGATGCTGGCCCGCACGAAGGAGGACCTGGACCGCCTGACGAACCAGCCGGAGAAGGTGGACTACGACGGCCGCTCGGTGACGCTGACGCAGTGGGACACCGCGAACGACAAGGTGCCGCCGCCGATCTGGTCGAACCGCAAGGCCGACGACATGCAGGACGCGCCGTTGTGGACGGACGACTTCTCGAACCTGTTCGAGGCGCTGACGGCGTTCCAGAAGAAGAAAGCGTCGGACGAGTGATGCGACCGCATGTTTGAGCCACACGGTGTGGAGGACGCTCTCCGACGAGCGATGCTCCTACTCGAACACAGCTCGGAATCCGGCTTGCACGAAATGATGATCGGCCGGCAGCGCTTCAAAGACCTGGCGATCGGTCATGACTAGCCGTTGAGGTAGGCCGCCACGACCTCGTGGGCGGCATCGCGCGGGTTCAACCAGGCGATCAGCGCGAACGTGTCGACGAAGACTTTCATCGCTTTGGCGTCCCCAGACGGTAGTTGTCGTGTTGACTGGCCAAGTCCTCCGGCAGGCCGGGGATCGCTCCTTGGAATTCCGCGAACCGTTCGCCGAACGGCTTCGGCCCGTCCGCGGACGCCGGGCGGATTCGCACGCGCGTGCCTTCGGGCAACGCCGTCGCGTCGTCCGGCACGATAACCCCGTTGTGAACTACGCCTTCCAGTTCCATCTCACACCTCCTTCATCATTGTTAGCGAGGCCGCTTGGAGGGCGGCGGTAAGATGGCGAATTCCCTGGCGTTCCGCCGTCTGAGCCGACTACAATAAACGTTCTCACCGATAGGCCGTTGTCTCCGGGGCGACCGCACGCCCCGCCGCACCGAGGCCGCGCCATGACCGCCGGGACCGCCGACTGGGTTGGCCAACTCATCGACAAGCGCTACCAGGTCTCCAAGCTGCTCGGCGAAGGGGGCATGGGCTTCGTCTACGCCGCCAGCGACACCCGCCTTGGGGCGCGGGTCGTCCTCAAGGTGCCGCGGCCGGAGATGCTCGCCGACGCCGAGTTCCGTCAACGCTTCGTCGACGAGGTCCGCGCCCTGGTCAAACTGTCGCACCCGAACATCGTCAAGGTCACCGACTTCGGCACGCACCGCGAGACGCCGTTCGCCGTGCTGCAATTCCTGCCCGGCGGCAGCCTCGACGACCGTCGACCGCGCGACGCGCAGAACCGCATCAAAGCCGTCGCCGCCGGCTCGCTGCCGAGCTGGCTGCCGGCCGTCGCCGATGCCCTCGACTACATCCACGCGCAAGGCTACATCCACCGCGACATCAAGCCGGGCAACATCCTCTTCGACGCCGAGAAACACGCCTTCATCAGCGACTTCGGCGTCGCCAAGGCCGCCGGCGGCAAGCAGACGCAGCGGCACCAGAACCTCACCGGCATCGGCAACATCATCGGCACGCCGGAGTACCTCGCGCCGGAGGTCGTCCTCGGCCAGTCGTTCGACGGGCGGATCGACCAGTACGCCCTGGCCGTCACCGTCTACGAACTGCTCACCGGCCGGGTGCCGTTCCAGGGCGGAGCGGCCACCGCGACCCTGGTGATGCAGACCCGCGACACCGCCCCGCGGCTCGACGCGGTGCGACCGAACGTGTCGCCAGCCCTGGCGACAGCAGTCGAACGGGCGATGGCCAAGGACCCGGCCGCGCGCTTCCCGAATTGCACCGCGTTCGCGCGAGCCTGCATCGACGGCCTTGCCGGCAAGGGCGGGGACGCGGCTGCCACGCCGCGCGTCGCTGGCACGGTGCGCGAGACGCTCGGCGAAATCCAGTCCACACTGGCGACGCCGCCGAGTACCCGCCGCGGCGTGCCGCCCCGGCAGAAGTCGCGCCGCGGCCTGGTCCTCGGACTGGCCTTCGGCGGGCTGGTGCTGATCGGCGGCATTGCGACCGCCGTCGCACTGGCGATGAAGGGCGACAAACGTCCAGAGCCACACGCGCAGACATTCAAGGCCGCCGTTCCGGTGCCTCCACCGGGTGTTCCTGCCAAGCCAATTCCCCCGCCGAAGCCGGCCCCGCCGCCCGGCGTCACCGCCATCCACCTGCCGCGCGGCGGGCTGACACTCACCAGCGGCGGCCGGCCGATGTCCGCCAACGTGGTGGTCGCGCGCGACGGGACCGAGCCAGTGACGCTGACATTCACCGCGCAACCGCCGCTGACCGTGTCGTCGCAGACGGTGACGCT
>CAZNSL010000568.1:0-4539 GCA_964574975.1 uncultured Alcaligenaceae bacterium
ACGCCCCTCCCGGCGCGGCCGTTGGGGGGGGGGGGTCCATGCGCCCGCCTTCGCCCGCCCGGCGGCGTCGCGGGGTCTCGGACTCATTTCCCTGGCACGACCGCGATCGACCCCGTCTCGGACACGTAGATCCAATTGCCGTTGTTCTCGTCGCGGTAGACTTCGATGCCGATCTTCTTGGTGTCCTTATTGAAGTCGGCCTCCTCGCCCTTGCGGACGCGAGTCCCCAGACCGTACTGCCACTTCGGTCCCTTCACCTGTGCGTCTTGCGCGGCCAGCCGCGGCATCCATTGCGACGCCACCACCCCGAATGCGAAGGCCACCGCGGCCGCCGCGAACACGCTCGCTCGCTTGGTCATGTCCATCTCCCTACGCTGATAGGCCAAAGCGGTCGAATCGGCCGCCCGGCGCGGCTGCGTCGAGCGCCGCGGGGGTTTTGTAGCGACTAGAGACTTGAAAGAAAAAGGACTTGACCGCCCCGACGGCCACGCCTATTGTCCCGCCGCTTTCCTGTCTGAACGCGACGGATTAGGACGCCCTGCGCGGTCGGAACGCCGTGCGGGTGCAAGCGAATGTGGGTACCCGGTCGGAAGCCGGGGGTTGGCTTTCGGCCGGTCAGAACCGATTTCGGGCGCTGCCAGCCGAACGGGGGACTGAGGGGGGAAGGAGGCCATGGTGTCTCGCGCGACGAAGCGATTCTGGAAGAGCGTTGCGATCGGCCTGGCGCTGTCTCCGGTGCTGGCCGTCGAAAACGCCGTGCTGGCCCAGTCGCCGGCACCAACCATCTCTGCCGTTAAGGGGGGAGCCGGCACTGCCAAGCCGGCCAACGACATCGAGGCGGTGCGCCAACTCGTCCGCGACGGCCGCAAGGCTCTCAAGGACGGCGACAAGGCCAAGGCTGAAAAGCTGGCCCGGCAGGCGCTGGCCATGAAAGTCACGATGCCGTTCTACGAAACCGATACGCCCGAAAAGCTCCTCATGGAGATCGGCGTCAAGGCGACGCCGCCTGCTCACGTGCCGGCCACCGGCGACCCGAAGGCGATGGTCCGCCAGGGCTACGACGCCCTCAAGGCCGGCAACCTCGACGAGGCCCAGCGCCTCGGCACGGCCGCCAGCGCCGTGCGCACGGCGAAGTGGGGTTTGTTCGACGACACGCCGACCAAGCTCCTCGACGACGTGCAGAAGGCCCGCACTGCGAAGAACAAGACCGAGTCGATCAAGGTCCTCGCCGACGCCCGCAAGGCGTTTGAGGCCGGCAAACTCGAAGACGCGGAGAAGCTCGCCTACCGGGCCAGCACGCTGCACGGCCCCTACAGTCTTTGGGACTTTAGCGACCGGCCGGAAAAGTTGCTCGCCGAAGTGGCGACGGCCAAGGATCGGCAGCGTAAGTCGAAGGTTCCGGCAGTCCCGGGAACGACTACCGCCGTGGCCAAAGCCAAGACAAACGAGAAGTCTAGCGACAAGAAGCCGGTCGCGACCGTGGCCAAGCCCGCCGGCAAAAAGCCGGAGGCAGTCGCAACGAAGCCAGCCGACCATCCCGCCGCCAAGCCGGCTGAGCCGGTGCAAACGGTGGCCAAGCCGGTCGAGCCGAACGCGATGCCGATGCCGGTCGTCGCCAAGGTGACGCCGCCGGCCCCGAACTGGCCGACGGAAGTCGCTACCGCCGACGTGAAGGCTCCGTCCGGCACAGTCACCACGGCCGCAACAACCGTGCCGCACAACGCGCCGAGTGCGATCGTCCAGGTCAAGGCCGACGACGGTCACGCGAAAGCGAAGGCCGTCGCTCTCGTCGCCGAGGGGCAGGCACTGCAAAAGGCCGGTCGCTTCCTCGAGGCCCGGGCCAAGTACGCCGAGGCTCAGAAGTGCGGCGTCGAGTTTGGGCCGACCGAAGTCGGCCCGGACGGTTGCATGATCGACCTGGCCTCCACGGTTATGCGACAGATCGATGCGGCGATCCGCGATGCCCAGGCCCCGATGCCGTCGCCGGAAAAGGTTCGCGAATGCGAGGTTCGGCTGAAGGCGTCGCGCGAGATGGCGGCCGGCTTCGGTCTCGACACGCAGCCGATCGACGCCTTCCTGTCGCTGCTGGCCAGCGCCGGCGGCAAGCCGGCCGCGCCGCCGGCCCCGACGGTGGCAGACAACATCGTCCAGGGCCAGAACCTGCTCGAGAAGTGCCGGATGGAGTTGAAGCGCGGCCAGTGCGAGACTGCCCGCCAGCTCGCCAACGAAGTCTACAACGGCAATTACGGCCTCCAGAACGAAGCCGTCTCACTGCTCCGCAACATCGACGTGGAGGAGCACAACCAGCGCGTGCTGGCGACGAACCGCAACTTCGACGCGGCGATGTCTGCCTTCCGCAACAAGGACATGGCCACCTGTCAGGCCGTCCTGCGCCAGTGCGACGCCAACCTCCTGTCCCCGGACAAGCGGAACCAGATGAAGGAGGTTTTGCTGACCGCCCAGAAGGTCGAGACGCCGGTGGCCAAGGCTCCGGCCTCCCCGGCGGCTCCGCCGGCCGCGATGCCGCCGGCGGCGATGGGCATGAAGCCCGCCGAGACGGCACCCAGCGCGATCCAGCAAGTCGCCGCCACGGGCAAGCCGGCCGGCGGCGTGCAACAAGCATCGGCCCCGGTCTCGCCACCGTCCAAGACGATGAAGCCGGCGTCCGAGGGCGACTCGCTCGCCGCTCAGGTCCAGGCGATGCAGCACATCGAGTACCAGCGGCTGCGGGCCGAGGGACTTGAGGTACAGTCGAAGGCGATGAGCCAGTTCGAGCGCGGCGAGACCGATGCCGCAATGGAAACCCTGGAGGCGTACTCGCGCAAGCTCAAGGGCACGAAGCTCGACACGGCCAGCGTGGACCGGCTCCAACGGCCGATCGACGCCCGCGTCAACTCGTTCAAGTTGCTGAGGGCCGAGAAGGAGTTCCAGAACAACGTCGTCAAGAAGAAGGACCGCTTCCAGCAGGAGATGTCGAAGGCCGCCGAGGCCGAGATGAAGAAGCAGGCCCAGATCAAGGACCTGATGAAGCAGTTCAACGCACTGTACAAGGACGGCAAGTACAAGGAGGCCGAGATCGCCGCCGCCAAGGCGCACGAACTCGACCCGGATGATCCGTCCACGGAGGCCGCGCTGAAGCTGGCCCAGATCCACGGCCGGACCAACGAGTACGACAAGATTCAGAACGACAAGGAGGCGATGGTCCGCAAGGGGCTCAACGACGCCGAAAGCGTCGGCCCGGCGGTGGACATGCAGAATCCACTGGCCTTCGACAAGGTGACGATGAAGCTCGCCCAGGGCCGAGCGAAGGACAAGAACGGCATCTCGATGCGCACGCTCTCCGAAAAGGAAAAGGAGATCGGCGCGCGGATGTTGAAGTCGGTGAACGTCTCGTTCACGAACGTGCCTCTACGACAGTGTCTGGACGACCTGCGAGCAACCACGGGCCTGAACATCTACACCGACCTGGCCGCTCTCCAGGCGGAGAGCGTCAGCGCCGACCAACCGATCTCGGTTAAGGCCGACAACATCTCGCTGAAGGCCGCGATGAACCTGATCCTCAGCCAGGCGCACCTGACGCACGTCATCCAGGACGAGGTGCTGAAGGTCACCACCGAGAAGGCCGCCCGCGGCAAGCTGATGCAGCGGGTGTACAGCGTCGCCGATCTGGTGATCCCGATCGACGACTACATGCTGCCCAACTCGGCCAACCTCCAGACGGCGATGGACCGCGTGACAGAGCAGCAACGCGTCAACCTGAACGGCAGCAACACGCCGTTCACGAACATGCGAAACGGCCTGCCGAACGGTACAACCGTCGGCACCGGCTCGAACAACCCGCTGGGTGTCGCCGCGATGCGGACGCAGCCGGACGGCACCGGCAACGTCCAGTCCGGCAACGTCGGCAGCCCGATGGCTTGGTCCGCGTCGGTCGCACCGACCAAGCAGCACATGCAGGACGTCCTGATCAAGCTCATCACCAACACGGTATCGCCCGACTCGTGGGCGGCGGTGGGCGGTTCCGGAACGATCGACTACATGCCGCTCGGACTGGCCCTGGTCATCAACCAGACGCCGGACGTGCAGGAGCAGGTCGTTGACCTCTTGGAGGCGCTGCGGCGGCTCCAGGACCTGCAGGTCGCGGTCGAGGTGCGGATCATCACGCTCGCAGAGACGTTCTTCGAGCGGATCGGCCTGGACTTCGCGCTGAACATCAAGACCGACAAGGGTACGGAAGCCTACGAACCGCAACTGGTGACCAACCAGTTCAAGCCGGCCGGGCAGATCAACGACTTCACGCCGCAGCGGTTCCTCGCCGGCATCCGGCCGGGCGGCGTGTTCGGCCAGGCCGAGCAACCCGGTTCGTTCACCAGCGACCTGGATATTCCGATCCGCTCGTCGAGCTTCCAGTACGCGATCCCGCCCTTCGCGTACCCGAGCAACCCGGGCTTCAACGGCGGACTATCGCTAGGCCTGGCGTTCCTGAGCGACATCCAGGTGTTCCTCTTCCTGGAGGCCGCCCAGGGTGACCGCAGGGCC